>NZ_JBFUIX010000048.1:0-51487 GCF_056401635.1 Paenibacillus sp. P4_E11
ATTCGTTAGCACCCAATTTGGTCAAGTTAGAAATCGGGAAATAACTTTATGGGAACAAATCGGGTTTCTATCGGATGAGTATTCATCGGTGACCACCTATTTGAATTTGAATCAATGGCAAGAACCTGACCGATTCAACAGTTCCGGAATTGCGCCCACACCGCAAATGGATTTCCATACGATTCAAGCCATGTTGCTTGAAGACGGGGAAGATAATCTCGCTGAGTTAATCGGAAATGTATATGATACCAAACGCACCCCAGACGAAATTGTCTTGACCTTGCATGACGAGCAGACCAACGATATTTCCGGTATAGCCTATTATCGAGTAACCCTACACGATAGGGGGACTAGCAAGGAATGTTTTCATGCCTATTCTTTCGGGTTGCATTTCCGTCCGAAATTTAACATTAGTGCTGAAGAGAGAAAAGGTTCTTGCAAGCTGCTTTGCTGTCCATGAAGCAATTGAATGTGCAGAGTGTTGTAACCAGCATGACCTTGAAAAATTTTGATGTTTTTGCAGCGCTCGCTGCGGAAGGCTTTAATAATCATGATGTAGAAGGCGCCAACTCCATACGACTAAAGAAAGATATTGTACTTTGATGGGCAAATATATTAATGCTAAAGAAATATTACCAGCGGAACTAATTAGGGAGATTCAAAAATACGTGCGTGGAAAGCCCATCTATATCCCTCAGACAGACAGAGAGGACTGGGGAGCAACGACGGGGATCCGGAACGAGTTGGATACAAGGAATGAGGAGATTTTCCGCACATTCAACATGGGATATCGGCTCGATGAGCTAGCTGACATGTTCCATTTAAGTGAAGAACGCATTCGTGGAATCATTAACGAGCGGAGGACGAGATAGGGGCAATGGCAACATAACAGTAGAAGCAGCCCGAACCTTTAAGAGCCAGAAGAGAGTATAGAAATGGCCACTGGACCATACAGATAAAGGAAATAGGTATGGAATTCGAGGTGGATTATGAACGATCATGTCATCCGCGCGACGATTGACCAAATAACCTCCAAGCTGCAGCAAATGCAACAAAAAGACGGCTCCTGGCGGCTGTGCTTTGAAACGGGTCCGATGACGGACGCTTATATGATCCTTCTGCTCCGGTCTCTACAGCGGACAGAGGATGAACGCCTCATCCGAATGCTGGCGAAGCGGATGATCGATATGCAGGAAGAGAATGGGGCTTGGAAGCTCTTTTACGATGAACAGGACGGTAATATGGAGGCGACGGTTGAAGCCTATTACGCGCTACTCTCTTCTGGGTACTTCAGCAAGGACGATCCCCGTCTGCAAARGGCCAAACAGTTCATTCTCTCCCAAGGCGGGCTAGCCAATGTGAAGACCATGTTGACGCAAGCGATGCTCGCCATTACTGGACAGTGTCCCTGGCCCGAGATGCTCAAAGTACCTATCGAGATCATGCTAGCCCCCCCATGGTTTTTCTTTACTATCTTCAACTTGTCCGGCCATGCCAGAGTCCATCTCGTCCCCATCATGATGATGTCTAACACTAATTTTTCGCTACAAACGGGGATCCTGCCGGATATATCCGACCTATATATTGGGGGGGAAAAGCAGACGTTTGCCAGCCACTCGGCATGGATTCCCGTCATTCATCAGCTTCTAGAAGCGGCTCCATTCCTGCACGAACCCCTTCAAGAAGCTTCGTTGCGCGAAGCGGAAGCGTTCATGCTGGAGCGAATAGAGCCGGACGGAACCTTGTTAACCTATTCCACGGCAACCATTCTGATGATTTTTGCCCTCTTATCCCTCAAGTATCCTACAAATTCACCTGTCATCAACAAGGCCTTGAACGGCTTAACAACTTTGTTGTGTCATAACGAAGTGAAGGCACATCTGCAGGTTTCCACCTCTACCCTGTGGGATACGGCCATGTTAAGTTATGCCTTGCAGCAGGCAGGTCTCTCTACTATGCACCCTGTAATTCAGAAGTCAGCCGCTTATGTATTGTCACGTCAGCAATTGCGTTACGGAGATTGGGCGCTCCGATGCCCGAATACGCCACCTGGAGGGTGGGGATTCTCGAATATTAATACGCAGTATCCCGATATTGACGATAGTACGGCGGGTATGCGGGCCATCAAACCATACTCCAACATGTTTCCTAATTACCAGCAGGCTTGGAGAAAAGCACTGAATTGGGTGCTTGCCATGCAAAATGAGAATGGCGGTTGGTCGGCTTTTGAGAGGGAACCGCCACAGGCCTTTATCTCGTTATTCCAATTTGAAAGTTCGGAGGATATCATTGTAGACCTCTCAACGGTTGATATAACCGCTCGGACGCTTAAGTTCCTCGGCGACGAGGTGGGCCTGACGGTAACCCACCATGTAGTGCACAAAGCCGCTCAATGGATCATTCGCCAACAGGAAGAGAACGGCAGTTGGTTCGGCCGCTGGGGAATATGCTATATCCAAGGCACCAGTGCCGCTGTAACGGGATTACTCGCTGTGGGCATGCCTAGACATCACGAGGTTATCGGAAAGGCGGTGCGTTGGATACTTAGCATCCAGAATGATGATGGAGGCTGGGGAGAATCGTGCTATAGCGACGTGAGCAAACGGTATGTCCCACTGGGTAGCAGTACACCGTCTCAGACGGCATGGGCACTGGACCTACTTATCGCGACCCACGATCGTCCGACCGACGAGATCAGGCGAGGCATGAACCTTCTAGTTGAATCTCTGACCAGTGAAGATTGGCGAACTACTTATCCCACAGGCTCAGGCCTCCCGGGCAGTATGTATGTCTATTATCATAGCGGCAACTACATGTGGCCCTTGTTAACCTTTTCCGACTATTTGCGGAAGTACAGCTCGGGATGACTGGAGAATCGAACAAATCAACACTTTTTTCGAACAATCTATWMTTGGTAAATATTAGTAATCGTTGTTATAATTAAACCAAATGGGAGGTAGGAGATAGGGGGACCAACAATGAAGGGTAAGATTTCAACCTTACTTATGATCGCTGCGGCACTCATGTTGATTATAAGTGGATGTGGGGGAAGCAGGGATCAGAGAAGTAGTCTCTCGGGTGAGATTACTTTTCTTACGACGAATATTGTAGGTAAGGACACTATGGAATTATTCAATCGAGTGAAACAACGGTTTGAAACGAAATATCCAGCTACTAAAGTAAATCTCATATTTCAAAACGGAGTGTATCTAAAACAATTACAAGACCTTGCAGACAATGGTAAAATGCCTGATGTGTTTCTGGGCAACACGCCTATCGTTAAGGAGTTTCATGCGAAAGGGCTCCTCAAGGATCTCCGTCCTTTGGCTAAATTGAATGGGGATGAGATAACTGATTATTTTGAAGAATCCCTTCTTATTAATTCAATGGAAAATGGAAAACTAATTTCGATTCCGATACGTGTAACGGTGCCGAAACTCCTGTATAGCAAGGCTTTTCTCCAGAAAGCAGGAATCCCTGAGCCTGCCAAGGATATGACTTGGCAGGACTTTGCGGAGATTAGTAAGGCCATAAAGGGCAAAACGAACGGGAATAACACATACAGTGTGTTGTTTCCACTGCAACTTCAATTATTATCCTCGCTCGCTTTAAGCAATGGGGGGTCCTTTACTGTGGATGGCAGGACGTTCAAAGGGTATATGGATGAGAAGAAGAGCGCTGAAGCCCTAAGCTGGTACGCGAATCTGGCGAAGGACGGGTTGATTAACACGGATTTCGTGGAGGACTCAGCTCATCTGTTAGTTAATGGAACGGCTGCTATGTACGTATCGTATACTGATCCTTCATCGAAGGATCGGGAGAGCATAGGTGTATTGCCATTCCCGAAGTTCGCAGATGGTATTCGAGCTGTTAATAGCGTCAGCGCAGGAATGGCCGTTTCGGAGAAAACAAAGCATCCGGATGTGGCGTGGGCATTTCTGAAATTTATCGCAATGGATAAGAATGAATCAACGGTAGAAGTGGGAGACAAGGTGGGGGGCTGGGGAGTTTCCAAGCCGATTGTGGAGCCCCATAAGAACGAGGAGTTCTTTCGCGTGAATACAGAGTCGTATCCCTATGTGAAGAAAGACATGTACGATTGGAACGTTAACATAATGAACGTATCGTTCGCTAAAATAAACTATCAGCTGAAACAACTGTTATCGACGGGTGATTTCAACACTGAATTATCGACGCTTACTCAATTGGTCGAAGATACGCTCAAATAGGCGAACGAAAAAAGAAGTCTCTTTCCCTGTCTGGCTTGGGAAGGGGACTTCCTTGTTCTTACACGCTTGTTCATGACAAGTAGCGGTACAGTAGGTAGATCACAAGCGCCCAGAACGGGAGCAGGATGAGTACCCCGCTCAGGCAGCCGCGAAATAAGAAGATGTTGCCCCTATTGTCATCTGTCATTCTCACAAACTCCTTTGCCGAGTTACTGCTTTCGTATACAGTATTCGCGGCAAAGAAGATTTATACTACCCACTGGTAGCTAGATGGCGAGGATTAAGGCAGCTGAAGGCTGTCTTTCTCCTTGAATGTCAGCCGATCGTTCGTCTTAATCATGCCTGGTGACAACGTATATAGCGTATCCTTGATGTACAGTATGCGTTCCACGTTATGGTTGTCGCCGCCGTAGCCGTTGCCAGACTTGAGCCGCTCCTCCTCG
Organism: Paenibacillus sp. P4_E11; assembly: GCF_056401635.1. Classification (NCBI taxonomy): domain Bacteria; kingdom Bacillati; phylum Bacillota; class Bacilli; order Caryophanales; family Paenibacillaceae; genus Paenibacillus; species Paenibacillus sp. P4_E11. Next base: position 4,673 of record NZ_JBFUIX010000048.1, read on the forward strand.
GTCATATGTGTGATCTTGGCTTTCAACTGGAAGCCGTTCTGAAGATCAAGATTGTACACATACGCGCCTTGGAAGCTGAACTGGCCGTAAGCCGGCAGTCCGTTCGGATCGGTTGTCTTGTTCTTCGCTTCCATGACGGTGACGGGGAAGGCGAGCAAGTTGTTCTCCTTGGAGAATAGAAGCGCCTTATGATTGTTCAGCAACTCGGAGTATGTGCCGCGATCGCCGATTACTTCCTTGAACTGCTCGACCGGATGGGCGACGTCGGTTACGTCGAACAACGATATTTTCATCCCCAGGTAATAAGCGTTCGTACGGTCTGGCACGTTGGCTGTCCCGCCCTTGATCGTCATCTCCATCGTTTCCTTGCCGAAGCCGATCAGATGGTTCTCGTCGTACGGGTGCAAGTAGTCGCTGTAACCTGGTATCTTAAGCGCGCCCAGGATGGTCGGATTGCTAGGATTGCTCAAGTCCAGCGCGAACAGCGGATCGACGTTCTTGAACGTCACCATGTAGGCGCGGTTGCCCATGAAGCGGGTCGAGTAGATGCGCTCCCCCGGAGCAATATTCTCCAGCTTCCCGGTCATACTCATCGCTTCGTTGAGAATGTAGACATTGTTCTTGGAAGTGTCCTCTCCGGTTGCCCACATGTTGCCCTTGGTCGTGGCGATGCGGAAATGCTCGTTATACTCGTCCATAGAGAACTGGTTCAGCACGGTTCCAGGCACATCGCCTTGTGCGACGAACTTCGTAGCGCCTTGATCCAGGCGGAATTTATACACCGTTGTATTCGGTTCGGTTCTGGGTCCGACGATCCGTTTCTTCTCCAGCGGGGAAGGGCTCAGATCCACAGGTTCGGCCGTTATCGGTGTGTACTTGGTGACGGCGACGTACAGGTTCTTATCGGAGGCGAATACGTTCTGCCCGGAGCCCAAGTAAGCGGCCACGTTCATGCTCTTCTCCAGATGGTTCAGGTCCAGACCGGTCACCAGCATATAGTTGCTCTCTAGCGAGCCCGGGAAATAGCGGATGTCCTTGTAATCCATCATTGTGAATTCGTTTGATACGGCAGAATCTTTGTACGATGGGGCGGTGGAGCGCTCTTGCTGTTGCGATGACGGGGTCTGTTGGGTCAGGTTGTCGGTTGCAGGAGCGATCTGCTTCATCATGACATACGGCAAGTTCACATATTGGTTGGCGATCAGATAAAGCGACGATCCGATTTTGCGGGAAGAAACGTAGGAACCCTCAAGCTCCAGGTCGCGCACCTGCTTCGGATTGGATTTATCGGTTATGTCGTAAATGTAAGCTTTCATCGTACTGCGCGAGTAGCCTGGGTAGATCATCCCGCTGGAGTCGACCGCTATCTTAGTTGACGGCATGACGGCAATCCTAGAGCTAGCTGGTGCGCTCGAGGATGCATTCGCTGAGTCAGATACAGCAGGCGCTCCAGAGTCGCTCGGTGCGGCACCAGGGGAGGATGACGGTGTTGCCATCTGCTGATATGCGGTGCCGATCACGACCAGATAGCGGTCATCCACGTACAACTCCTGCGGGTTAAAGCTCTGGTTCTTGTAGTTTAACGTGCTGACGAGCTTCATCTGGGTGGAAGGGTAAGCTTGCGTGATGATGACCTGCTGCTTCTGCGGGCTTACCTGGTACAAGTACATACCATCGGTCTTTACGACATCAGACTCGTCGACGCCCTCGACCTGCGTATTCGTCGTGGAATAGTCTGTTTTCTCTTTCGATTCGGCTTGATTGGTAACCGTAACCGAAGCGCCCGAATCGGCTGTTACCGAGGGAGCTCTTACTGCTTCTTTGGCCATGGGACTGGGGTTCAATGATTGGGCTCCGGTGAGAGCTTGCGAATATATGCCTTGAGAAGATTGAGCCTTCTCCATGAGCGCCTTCAGATTGTCCAACGAGCCTACAGTCGGCAGATCCTGAAGATCGTTAATCTGCACGGTACGGGAAGCGTCGTCCCATGTAACGAGCATGTCGAACGATTCGCTGATGAAGCGGACTGGCACCATCGTGATGTCTCCGGCTAGCCTTGGAGCCGCTTCCAATGTAATGAGCTGACCGTTCTTCTGAGCAGAGTAGGAACCGATCGCGAGCTGGATCAGCGAGGTGCCCTTGCGGATCGTGATGGACTTGTCTGCCTGGTTGTAATCGAGCTCTGCGCCTAGCGCTTCGGCAATGCTGCGCAAAGGGACAAGCGTGACATTGCCTGATAAGAATGGTGCGTGCTCCACATTCATGGGCTGGCCGCGTAACGTAATGTTGACCTGCACTTCATCGGCTGCGGCGGCCGAGATGTCCCCGGGCGAGTTCGTATTGGGAGAGGCGAGGGCAGGGATAAAGGTTGCCAATAGTACGGCAATGAGCAGAGCGGGCAGTATCCACTTTTTCATATTGATTTCCTCCTGCTGGGATATTATTCTACCGATTAGACGTGCTTGTAAAATGGAATGTTGCAGGATGACGGGCATCCGAAAAATAATCTTGATAGGTATTCAAATTGTAAAACAATTCAAGTGTTCTAATTATGGTAAATAGGAGTGCCTGACTGGATGACCAGTTGGCACTCCTTTTTTGTGCTCCCGCACTTCAGCTTAACACTAATTGGAAAACCTCCTGTTATTTGCGGCTCGTGATCCGGATTTGGGTCAATTAACGGGAAAACATCCCGTTAATAAACCCGAAATCGCCGCATATTGCCAAAACTGCCGATATTAGCAGGAGGTTTTCCTGTTATATCTTGTATTTGAAGCAATTTAGACAAATTAACGGGATGTTTTCCTGTTACTTTTGTCCTTGCTATAGTCGCTGCATGAGAGTAACGTTATCCCTCGATCCACTGTCGGCGAAGAGAGAACAGGTCCTTCAGTTCGTCGGTCGACATTTCGGTGATCCATTGCTCACCGGACCCGACGATCTGCTGACTAAGACCTTGCTTGCGCTCGATCATCTCATCGATGCGCTCTTCGAGCGTGCCCAGCGTCACGAACTTGTGCACCTGGACGTGCTTCGTCTGCCCGATGCGGAACGCGCGGTCGGTCGCTTGATTCTCGACCGCCGGGTTCCACCAACGGTCGAAGTGGAATACATGGTTAGCGGCCGTCAGATTAAGGCCGATGCCGCCTGCCTTCAGAGAGAGGATGAAGATGCCGGTTGCCTCTTCATCTGCTTCTGCTGCAGCCGCAGGCAAGCTGGGAGAGCCCAGTCGTCCGGCATCGCCATCCGCATCCTCGGCGTCGCCTATACGGGAGGGCGCGGCGCCGCGCTGGAACCGCTCGATCATGCGATCGCGCTGCGCCTTGGGCGTCCCGCCGTGCAGGAACAGCACCGGCTCCTGAAATTCCTTCAGCAGCGCGGCTTCAAGCAGCTTGCCCATCTCGACGAACTGGGTGAAGATGAGGCAGGAGTCGCCCTCCTGGCGAAGCTCCTTCACCATCTCCAACAGCCGTTCCAGCTTATTGGAACGCGAGGCCAGACGAGCCTGCGGCTCAGCCTCCTTCAAGAAAGCGGCCGGATGGTTGCAGATTTGCTTCAGCTTCGTGAGCGAGGCGAGGATCAGTCCTCTACGCTCCATCGGGGACAGGCGATCCAGCTTGTCGAACAAGTCGTGAATGTAAGTCTCGTACAGGGCCGCTTGCTCTCCGGTCAGGGACACGTAAGTTTTGGATTCCAGCTTATCCGGCAAGTCGAGCTCGATCGAAGGGTCCTTCTTCACACGGCGCAGCAGGAAAGGCTTCACGAGCCGCTGCAGCTGCCCCAAGCGATCGGAATCACGGTCACGCTCCACGGAAGCTACGAAGCGTTGATTGAACTCCCGCAGCGGCCCCAAGTAGCCGGGATTAATAAAGTCGAAGATCGACCACAGCTCGGTGAGCCGGTTCTCGATCGGTGTTCCGGTCATGGCGATACGATGCTCCGCCTGCAGCTTGCGGATCGACGTCGCTTGCTTCGTGTACGTGTTCTTGATGTTCTGCGCCTCGTCCAGGCAAACCGAGTTCCACTGCATGGCGGTTAGCTCCTCTTCGTCCAAATACGCGAGGGCGTAGGAGGTTAGCATCAAGTCGCAGTCTTCGACGGATTGGGCGAACGACTCCCCCTTGCTGCGATTCGGCCCATAGTGCAGCTTAACTCGTAGCGTGGGCGCGAACCGCTCCAGCTCCTTCTGCCAGTTACCCAATACGGAAGTGGGGCAGATGAGCAGCGAGGGTGCATCAGACTTCTCGTGCTGCTGAATGTGCAGCAGATAGGTGATCATCTGAATGGTCTTGCCAAGTCCCATATCGTCGGCCAGGCAAGCGCCCAAGCCGAATTCGCGCAGGAACAGCAGCCAGGAAGCCCCTTCAACCTGGTAGTTTCGTAACTTCCCTTGGAATGTGGGAGGTGTATCGATACGCGGGATCGCAGATGCTTGGCTTAACTGGGCAATGAATTGATGCAGATGCTCATTCAGCTCGAGCTCCAGTTGGAGCCGCTCGGAAGCGTCCCGTTCCTCATCAGGCCAGCTGTCGTCCAGCAAAGTCCCATCGACGTTGCCGGTGAGATGCATCTCCAGCACGTCTCGGAACGTTAACCCTTTCCGTTTGTGGACTTGCTTCATTAATAGTTGCACTTGTTCCAACAAAGCAGGGTCGAGCAGCACCCACTGCCCACGGATCTGAGTCAACTGTTGATTCTGCTTCATCAGCAAATCGAATTCGGATTCGCTCAGCTCCAGTCCGCCCAGCGACAACCTCCAGTCGAACTGCATAATCTGATTCAAACCGAACAATGAGTCGCGGGCAGAGCCTACCGAAGACTTCATCCGGGCCTTCATCCGCGGCTTCATCTGCCGAAGCTGTTCCCACCAAGCGGGAAGAAGTACAGGAAGCCCAAGTTCAGCCAGCCGCAGACTCTTTTCCATCAGGAAGTCCCACGCTTCGGAGTACTCGATGAAGGTGCGGATCGAATCCGTACCAGCCGAGCGCAGCCACGGGACCACATAGAACCACTTGGCCATCGTCTGGCGAATGCGGGCAGAAGGATCACCCCAGTGCTCGGGCATGGATGAGGCTTCGGCATCTTCGAAGATCGGTTCGCCGGAAGGGGTACATGCGATCCATTGAGCCGGAGCTTCGCGGTCCTGAAGGACGATCGTCATGGTCCAAGCGGATGACCCATCCGGCTCCTGAATTTGCAAGCATACCCGGAAGGGCGACGGGTCAGGCAGCCAGCCAATTGCGACGAGCCAATCCCGTTCATTCTCGAACAAGTCTACGGGCCAGCCTTCCGCAACCGAGTGTCCGGCCAAGCTGTCTATCTCGCTCAACTTATCTTCCTTCGCTTCAACTTCCTCACCAGTAGACAATTGAGCCGATTCTTCCGTCACCGAGGCGCCCCAAAGCATCATACGTGAATTCGCGTGAGGCAACCGTTCGGCCATCAAGAAATCGAGCCAAGCCTCGACAATCGGGGAGTGGCCGGCATCATTCAGTCCATCATCCTCGACCTCAAGTTGAGAATCTGAATCTGTACCCTTGCCGTCTCCTGCATCTGAATCCGGTCGTATATCGTCCCTCAACAGCTTCCAGCCTACACGTCCTTGCTTCCACTTCCGGAAGTCTGGCACGATGGCATCTCGCTCGCGTGCGATAAGCAGATGGGGGGCGATATCAAGCAAAGCAGAAGCTTGCTCATCCCATTGCAGAGAAGCGTGTTCGTTCCAGCTAGGCCGGGCGAAGTATTCAAGCGCTTCCTCCGCACCGAGGGCTAGCCCCTCTATGCGCTCCATTGTCATCGTTTCGATGAAAGTGCCATAGAATGAGGGCTCGTGCCAAGCGAAGAGCAGCGACTTCAAGTGCTCCGCTTCCAACATGGAGCCTTGCAGTTCCGCCCATATGAAAAAAGACCCGGATGGTATCCATCTGGCATGTACTTGGATCGGAGACATCAGAATCATCGAATCAGCTTTCCTCTCTTCAATTCCTCTTGGAATGCCCGCAATCGGGCGTAGTGTCGAGCGAGCCGCTCGATGAACGCCTCGAACCGGTCCTGACGGCCGAGCTGCTTGTAGAGGGCGGACAGTTTTTTCAGCAAGCGAATCGCTTCCTTATAGGCTGTTCGGTTTTTTTGTCGAATATAATCGTCAATGGACTGATGATAGACCGGGAGCAGAAGCGAGGGATCGTGAGTCTCAATCACTCGCATATCGATCGGATACAGCGATGACAAGCCGATGCGTTCCGCTAGGTGAAAATTAACCCATCTGCGGTACCGTCCCAGCCCCATTAAGGCTTCCGTATAGGCATAATAACTGCGCGGGAGCAGGGTGGACAGCTTGCCCAGCCATTCGTCTGCACAGCCAAGTGCTCTTGCCGCCGCATGCCCGAATCCGCTGAACAGCTGGAATGACTTCTCGTTCATCGTCCGGAAGGCCGGGTTGAGCCGCTCTATCCACTGCCAGATACGCAGCCAGTCTTCTTGCTGTTGCCACTCCTCGAAGAACGCAATCAGCTGTTCCGGTCGGAACTGGCGACCGGACACGAGTACAGACCAAGCCCGGCCATCTTCCCGCTGCAGCAGCAGGAAATGTACAATGGCCAGCAGAGCCGAATTGCGTGTGAATTCCGGGAGGTTGAGGTTGGATCTGACGGCTTCCAGCCGTTCTTGTTCGTCCGCCATGGAAGGGGCAGAAGCTTGCTGCAGCAATTGGGACCATAGCAATCGGTAAATGGCAATCGCCGAGAATGGCGACTCTTCTCGGGCGTCCAACAGCAGGAGCCGGACTTGATCAGCCATTGCTGCGAGATGCTCCGGCCATTTAGCTGCGGCTTCTTCGGCGTCGAGTTCCCGTAAGGATACCTTCCACTTGTCCTGCAGCGCATCGGCGGCTTCCCTGTGTCGGTCGCCGGGAATGACATAGCCGAGTGTCTGACGCTGCTTGAAGTCATCATCCAGCCAAGTGAGAAGATGGAGTCCGGCTTGGACGGCGAACAACAGGCGTGGTGTCCGGCTCCACCATTGGGTCGGCTGGGTTATCGTACGAAGCGCGGCGTTATAGTAATCGTCCAGGAATAGCTTGTGCTGCTGATTTTTTAATGTAAAAGCTACCCACTGTTTCAGCATGAATGATTGCCATTGTTCCGGACTGGTCGATTCTTTGGGAGCTTCCACAACGATATCTGGAGCTGCGAGCATGACGGTTTTGCGATGAAGGGCGGAAGTGTTGCGTGTTGAAGAATTGCGTGCGACAGTGGCATTCTCCTCTTGCTTGATCGCGCGAACGAAGGCATCGGGCCGACCATAGACGGAGAACACATAGAAAAAAGCGGCAGCCATATGCTTGCAAGTCCCCTCGGTGGGGCAAGTGCATACACTGCTGTCGGGGGAATCGAGATCGAGCTGGACATCATAAACCTGTAGGTCCTGAACCTTAGCAACGAGCTTACGGTCCTGCGTAATTTCCGTGTTGTATACATACCCTTTTTGCTGAAGCTCGAGGCCGCTCTCTAGTACCAACAGATGAAACGTTTCCTTGATCCGGCCGCCAAGCCGATCCAGCTCATCTTTGTTGATTTGCTTTTTTAACATTATTGGATCATCTCCGCACAATACGATACAATATAGTATATCACAGATTATTAGGCGCTGCTTTCCAGTCGGCGCGAAAGGAGGCGTGCGATGGGAGTCAAGTTTGGCAGAGAGTATGAGGACATTATGTCCGAATTGTCGGATGCACTAGTCCGGATGGATAATGTGCACGATAGTTTCGAGATGAACGCCGAGGAATGGCAGCAACTGGTGGATGAAGAACGCACCGAATGCATCCGGACATTGGCGGACGACTTGTTTTATGCATTAGGAGCTGATCCGGTCATTTACGTGGGGGCAGGTAAGGTCATTTACGACCGAGAGCATCATATCATTAAGCTGGTCATTACAGACAAAGAGGTGCAGTTGATCTATCTGGTCTAATCAGAAGAGGAGGCATTTTTGTTGACTGAACTAGAGAAACAGTTGTTCGACAATAATTCAGCCGCTCACCGGCAGCATAGGCGCCTATCTAGGACTAAGTTTATTAAAAAAGCGATATTCATCATTCTCGGATCGGCGCTAGTATCAGTAGGGTTGGAAATTTTCCTCGTTCCGAATAACATTATCGATGGCGGGATCGTGGGGGTTTCCATTATCGTCTCCCACTTGACTGGCCTTCCACTCGGTATCTTCCTATTCCTGCTTAACTTGCCTTTTCTATTCCTAGGGTACAAGCAGATTGGGAAAACGTTCGCCATCTCCACCCTATTCGCCGTAGCATTAATGTCGATTGGCACTACGTTGCTTCATCCCGTGCCGCCTCTTACGATTGAACCGCTGCTTGCTACAGTCTTCGGGGGAATTATTCTCGGCATGGGGGTTGGACTTGTTATCCGCTCGGGCGGATCGCTTGATGGAACAGAGATCGTGGCCATTCTTGTGAATAAGAAGAGTCCATTTTCCGTTGGCGAAACGGTAATGTTCATTAATATTTTCATTCTCGGGAGCGCCGGGTTCGTGTTCACCTGGGATTCAGCGATGTACTCCCTCATTGCTTACTACATAGCGTTTAAAGTGATTGATATTACGATCGAAGGGTTCGAAGAATCCAAGTCGGTCTGGATCATCAGCGATCGTTACAAAGAAATTGGCGACGCCATTATCCACCGGTTGGGCCGGGGCGTGACGTATCTGAACGGCGAAGGTGGGTTCAGCGGGGACGACAAGCGCGTCATCTTCTGTGTTATTACTCGACTGGAGGAAGCGAAGATGAAGTCGATCGTCGAGGATACGGATCCGACTGCCTTCCTTGCTGTAGGCAACATCCACGACGTTAAGGGTGGACGCTTCAAGAAGCGGGACATCCACTAAAGAACCCCAAAAAGTGAAGCAAATCTTTGTAGCTTATTCCTATTACTTTTCGGGGGCCCCGGATTTTTACCCCACAAAGTGAAGCAAAGCTATGTAGCGTATGCCTGGTACTTTGCGGGGGCCCCGGATTTGCACCCCACAAAGTGAAGCGAAGCTATGGCGTTTCCGTTGCGACCATACAGTGGAATTGTCCGGTTGTTCCATTCGGCGTTGGGCGTACATACGTATCATGGGTGACAAAGCCGGCTGCTTTATACGTTCGGATCGCCCGAACATTCCAAGTGAGCACCTCCAAGTCAATTTGATTGGAAGGTGCTTTTTGTTTGGTCGCCTGGACGACTGCTTGCACGAACGAACGTCCCAGTCCTTGACCGCACAGCTCCGGATGCAGGCCCAGCCCGAGCCTGGTCCACCCTTCGAGTGGGAACAGCTGGGCGAAGCCGACTAATCGACCTTTTCCGTCACAGGCGGCTATGTACTGCTGCATGCGAATAAGCGGATCGGCATATTCATAATGGTCGGCTACCATGCTCGGCCAATCGGGCCAATTGTAAATGTCGTAAGGAGCTGGATAGCGCCAAGTGCAGATAAGCTGGCCCTGTTCTTCAGTTAACGGGCTGAGCATCCACTCGGGGTGGGACATCGTTCTGGTCTCCTTCACAGGGAACTGACTATTTACTATAGTTGATTGTTTGATGAACGGCAATAGGGTGCGGGTTTCGACCATATGGGCCCAGGAAGGCCGGCTGTGGCCCTCATGCATGCTTATAATTTACTCATTTACTCATTGTGGGAAGTGCCATCATCATAAGATAATAGAGTTCAAACAGCAACTGCCTATGGAACCGGAACCTCTAAATTTGCGTAATAATCGAATATCATTGATCGAGAGGAGACTCGTACCATGGCCCGACTGGAGTACCGGTTGTACGATGAATCGCAGACTTATCCCGTGCTGGTTTACTATGATTTTATTGGTAAAGATGAAGTATCGCTTCGATTTGCCTGTGATTATTGGATCAAAAATAAAAAAGTGTATGAGCGGACCGCGAATCAACTGGATGGCAGCAAATACATTATCTACGTACGAGAAGCGATCGAGGAGCATGTGCTCGAACACGCGCAGGACGATTCCTACTGGGGAGGAATTTGCGTCGAACTTAGGGAATTTAGAGAAGGGACCGATCAATATCCGGTCGTGCACCGGTATGAGCTGCATGACGATGATGACGCACTGCTGCTCCTGCAGAGTGACAGCCTGACCTTGCATGGGAATGTATGGGCCCGAACGTCTACGGAGATCGATGAAGACCGTAAGGTCTATGTGTATTATGCGGTACCAGAGCAGGGATAGGTGTGCAGCATAGTCAGGGAGGAGAGCGGAAGAATGGAGTGGAACGCTTCAAAAACCCGAACGCTGGTAAGCTTGTTCGTCGTGACGACACTGGCGTTCGGCAGTGCGGGGTGCACACGATCCAGCAATGCGAATGAATGCTACGACAATAACGATGATGGGAATTGCGATGACGATGGGAGCCGGGTCGGGAGCTCGTATTACTATCATAATGGGCAGAAGCGCTATACGAAGAGCAACACCGGCGTGACTAGCGGGTCCCAGAGTATCAATAGCTCCAGTACGAGCTCGAGCGGGTCCAAGAGCGGGATCGGCAGCAGCTCCTCGTCATCGGGTGGGTAGGATGTCGACAGGAACTGTGCGATATGCGGGCCACAAAAGCCGAGGCCATGCTGGCGAAGAAACGTATGCGTCTCGACGCGAGCATCTGTATGGGCCGCTCCGTGAGGAAGGCGTCTTCACATGGGACCGGATGTACGGTGAGGAGTATGCGGTAGCCTCCCACATCCAGATTAACCCGACGGTGCGCAGGGAGATCGCGGAAGCAACGGAACAGATGGGTAGGATCTTCAATAGGACGCTGCAGATGGCACAGCGTGGTGATGATGCCTTGTTCGAAGCGCTGGGATTGCCCGAAGAGACGTGGGGGGCGGTCCGGGTATCGCTATCGGAGACGTATCCGACTGTGATCGGACGGTTTGACTGGGCGGAGACGGCGGAAGGGCTGAAGATGCTGGAGCTCAATAGCGACACGCCCACCAGCATCGTCGAAGCGTACGTGGTGAACGGCCGCATCTGCGCCGAAGCGGGGCTCGCTGATCCGAATGCAGGGCTAGCGACGCATCTGGGTGATGCACTGGCAGCAGCAGTGGAGGCGTATGCGGCGCAGGGGAATGCCGTAGGGCGAGTGGCGTTCAGTGCGCTCGACTGGCATGCTGAGGACGCTGGCACGACGCGCTACCTATTGGCGCAGAGTGGTCTGGCTCATGCACGGTTCGTGCCGCTCGAGAGCCTGCGTGTGTACGAGGACCGCTTATGCGAGTGGCGGGCTGAGACCGCAGAGCATGAGCCGATCGACTTGCTGTATCGGTTGCATGCACTGGAAAAACTGGCCGAGGAGCGGGACGAGGCGGACGGCTATCCGACCGGCGCGCATGTACTGGACCTGATGGTGCGTGGCCGGCTCAGCGTTCTGAACCCCCCTTCGGCCTTCCTGGCGCAGTCGAAGGCCTTTCAGGCGCTCATCTGGAATTTGCATGAAGCTGGCGAATTTTTCTCGGCTGAAGAGCAAGAGACGATTGCACGGTACATGCTGCCGACCTATATGGAGAACCGCTTCGAGGGTGTGTGTCCGTACGTGAGCAAGCCGATTTTTGGACGCGAGGGCGGCGCGGTTACGCTCTACGGGGCCGATGGCTCGGTGCAGGAGAAGGATGGGGAAGCGCAGTATTGGGAGCAGTCGATGATATATCAGCAGCTGGTTGAGTTGCCGGTAGTCGAGCTGGAGACGGAGCGGGGCTTGGAAGAGTGCCGGCTGCTGTGGGGATCCTTTCTCATCGGGGGCCAGGCCTCGGCGATCGTCGCCAGAGCGGGCGGGCGCATTACGGGGAATCTCTCGTATTATGTGCCGGTTGGGCTGGACTCGGAAGAATAGGCTCTGATGAGCCGAATGACGTAAGTAAGAATGAATCCTTTCATCAAACGCGTAAGGGAGCGATTGAATTGGCACCTGTTGAAACCCAGTGGGATCATATTTTGAATTTCCTCGCATACTTAGGGGTAGCACTGCCTGTGCTGGCGCTGGGGATAGTGGCATTCCTCTTCACCACACCGTACAACGAGTTCGCCCTGATTCGGGCCGGCGCCGAGACGGATGACCTGCAAAAGCAGCTGGCTGCGAAGGCAGCTGCGCATGACCTCGGCGGCAAAATCATCGGGCTGAGCCTCGTGCTCGCCTCGGCGATCTATCATTCCGTCTCTCTTTGGGATTTGGCGTTGTGGGGGGTGTTGGGTGCGCTATTCCAGGTACTCGTGTTTTACATCTTCGAATGGGTAACCCCATTCAAGGTCGTTTCAGAAATTCCAAAGGGCAACGTCAGCGTAGGACTGTTCGCCTCTAGACTGAGTTTCGCGACAGGCTTGATTATGGCGGCTTTAATTAGCTATTAATCCGAATGAAGAATAGGGGAGTGAACATATGCGCAACATCGTCCAGGCTGACTGGTTGGCGGAGCATTTACAAGATTCTAATTTGATCGTGGCGGATTGTCGGTTTACCCTGGGGCAGCCGCTCTCCGGACGAAGCGAATACGACCGGGAGCATCTGCCGGGTGCGGTGTACTTTGACCTCGACCGGCAGCTGTCCTCGCCGGTAACGGAGCATGGAGGCCGGCATCCGCTGCCGGACCTTCAAGACTTCGCAGCTGTGCTGAGTGCAGCCGGCATCGGGCCGGGTACGACGGTCGTCGCGTACGACGACCAGGGCGGGGCGATGGCTTCGCGCCTCTGGTGGCTGCTGCGCTACGTCGGGCACGAGCAGGTGTACCTGCTCGACGGAGGCTTCTCGGCCTGGCGGGCGGCCGGGTACCCCGTGACCGCCGAGGCGCCTGCTGCGCGTGCCGCCTCGGCGTTGTATCCCGTGCAGCCGCAGGCCGCTATGCTGCTGCACGTAGACGACGTCCGGGCTCGGCTCGGCCAGCCCGGCGTGACGCTGATCGACTCGCGGGAGACGCCGCGCTATCGCGGCGAAGTCGAGCCGATCGATGCGGTGGCGGGCCACATCCCGGGCGCGAAGAATCGCTTCTGGAAGGCCGCGCTGGACGAGCAGGGCCGCTGGCGCGATGCCGCCGGACAGGCCGACCGCTTCCGCGATCTCGACGCGGACGGCGAGATCGTCGTGTACTGCGGCTCCGGCGTGACGGCGTGTCCGAACGTGCTGGCGCTGGAGGAAGCCGGCTTCCGGAACGTGAAGCTGTATGCGGGAAGCTGGAGCGATTGGATTTCATATGAGGGGAATCCGATTGAGACAGGAGAAGAAGGGAAGGCGTAAGGCCGCGTCTGACGCGGGTTTGGGGGCTGTGGCAGGTTGCTGGTTAGTGACCTGTTGCGGCCCTCTTTGGCGTTCTCGTTCAACAGCTTGCAAACAAGAAGCCAGAGAAAGCAGTTGCAGGCCCCCCGGAGCCAGCCACAACCGAGGAGTCGGAACAGGTTATTGTTGAATGGCATCTTGCGTCTTGCATCTAGCCATCCACAGACAGGCGCGGCGAGTTCTTACGTGCGGTGAAAGAGTCCAGCCGTCATTCAGATAGCATTGATGAATCAATTTTTTTTCCATCTACTAACGAGCAGGACATTATAATCATTCCACGAATACTTCAAGTATGGTGAATTTACGAAGCTCAAATTTAAGTCGTTATACAATTCAAACTATTACATTATCCATGAAGGATAGATATGGGACTGATTATATCTATGGGAGGAGTTTGATATGGAATTTATTTACGAAGATGAAACGCTGGCAGTAACCGTTGTTCAAGCGATCCAAACTGGCGATATTCCATCGTTGAAGCGACTACTCGTCGAGAATCCAGGGTTGGCAACGGCAAGAATTATCGGAAGAGACAATAGTAACGAAGGCGAAAGTTGTAGGATGTCTCGAACACTGTTGCATGTGGTGACCGACTGGCCAGGTCACTTCCCAAACGGATCTGCTACCGTGGGAGTGTTAGTCGAGTTCGGTGCGGAGGTGAACGCTCGTTTCACGGGTTCGAACACCGAGACACCGCTTCATTGGGCTGCGAGCTCCGATGACATTAAAGTGCTTGACGCGCTTCTTGATGCTGGCGCCGACATCGAAGCGCCAGGTGCAGTGATCGCCGGTGGCACGCCACTGGACGATGCAGTAGCGTTCGCACAATGGTGTGCAGCCCGTAGATTGGTTGAACGCGGAGCGATGATTGCACTCTGGCATGCGGCTGCGCTTGGACAGATGGACGCAATAAAGGCCTATTTCGCCGGGAATACGCTTTCTGAGCGATATCCTTGGGGAGCAAATAGCTCTTCTCCTCCGGACAAGGTTACCGTTGCCTTCTGGTGCGCTTGCCACGGAGGACAACTGCAGCCTGCACAATACCTCCTCGAACAAGGTGCCGAACTGAACTGGATATCCGTCTGGGATGGATTAACTCCACTGGACGCAGCAAAACGTAGTTCCGCTGCTGAACTGATTCAGTGGCTTACCAGTCAAGGAGCTAAATCTGCAAGCGAACTGGGATGATTATTTTGGTTGCAAGTCCTCAAGTTTAACTCTTGAGTAACGTGCGCGGCTTCCAAACGCGAGTTGGTCAAACGAATATTGTTCAAGAGAAACAATATTGATTTGGAGAGTTGAAGTCCTCTTACCCGTCATATGGTGATGCCCTTGATAGTCAAGAGGAACAACCTGCAAACAATGTTCAACAGCCAGCAAACACCGATCAAGATAAGACCAAAGTAAGTTAAGGTTTACCTTGCTTCACTTGGCCTTTTGTTGGCGTTCCGTTCGGCTTGATCCAGCCACAGGTGGATGACTCGTCTTGGCTCAAATCATACTGTTTCGCCAGCCCCGTCGTCCACGGGCTTTTTGCTCCCTAAGTCCTCCCAAACGTAGCCAAGGGAAGTTGTTGCGCATTGGCGCTGGTGTATACTCGGAGGCATTCCCGCCGCGCTGATCGGAACCCCTACTCTTTAACGTTGGACCCTCCGAGCATGGGGGTTCGTGGGGGGTAAGAAGCTGGAGCGATTGGATTAGTTACGAGGAGAACCCGATCGCGACGGGAGAAGAATAAGAGCCGAGGGGCCGCGTGGGACGCGGGTGTGGGGGCTGTGCCAGATGGTGAGCAAAATAGCCTGTTGCAGCCTTTTCTGTGCCCTTTTGCAAACAGCTTGCAAACAAGAACTCGTAGAAAGCAGTTGCAGGAACCCGGAGCTTGCCGCAGTAGTGCAATTGGACAGGTTGTTGTTGACGTTGGATGTGATCTCGGAGGAACCTGAATAAGCTTACGAGTGCGCGAACATTCGGCCTATATAATTGGCTTTGGTGGGGAATCCCTTCAAGTTAATGAATGGAACCAAAACCCACATTCGGATGCTACCTATAGGGTGGGTTTTTTACTTTCATTTGCAGAAGATGGCTTTAAGTAAAGGGGAACGATCGGCTTGATTATTGTGCAGCTCGGCTATTTCGGACTCGTGTTTTGGTTCGGCTTATATCTGGTTAATCGGGATGCAAGAAACGTTCGGCTCTTGCTGGCCGGTCTCGGAGCAATTGTTTGTTCGCTTGGTTTTGGGGTGTCTGTATTGATGCCCTATAGCCAAGGGTCCCAGCATATGGCGTTGTCACTCAGCAAGGTGCGGGATATCTGCTTTTATCTGCCTTTGGTTTTGTGGCAGGGTGCCATTCTATCGACTGTCTCCGGAAAAGAGGATAAACGGAACGTATTATGGCAGCTGTGGAAGTACGGGCTGACGGGGTTGACGCTCGTTAGCGTGATTTGGCTAGCCTTCTCTGCAAATCCTGTCCTATATGACGTTTCCTACAAAGCCGCGGTATGTATGTTTGGTATCCTGTTAACGGTGCTTTCCATATGGGGGGCGGTATCCGATGGGATAAAAAGGCCACTTCCCTTCTATGTCTTCAGTTATGTGCCGCTTCTGGTATTTGTCTGTATGACGGCTTTGAATCTCTTTTTCTCGGAGGGCGTATGGAACAAGGGGACACTTATGGCAAACGGTGCCGGAATGATGCTGTTTGGCGCATATACGATGATCAAGGAAATCAGGGAGCAAGGGGAATCCTGGCTGCCTGATTTGTTTCGGTCGCTCGATTATTCCGTCTTTTTTACGCTCATTTTTTCCGGGCAGGTCGCGCTTGTTATTTTACTCGGAACGGGGACGGGCTTCGACTTTGCTACGCTGTTATTATTGATGGTCAGCATGATGGTTTCCATTGCATTCCAAGTGTTCGTGTATCCGATTCGGGCTTTGCTCGACAACATTGCTCTAATGACGTTCCCGAAGCTGCGCACGGAACGCTCCAAACTGCGTTTGCTCGAAAGCGTTCAGGTTCGTATTGATGACGATGCAAAACCGGAGGAGATGGACGATGAGGAGCTTTACCGTCATATCCGGCGAGCGACTAGCAACTTGGGCAATCTGGAGCGGTTGGCGTCGAGCCCGCTCGCGCAATTGAAGCTGATTGAAGAGAGGCTTCGGAAGCGCGGGGCGGCGGATGGCGTAGTGGAACGGGCTAACGAGCTTAAGTCTTTGCTTATCGAAAGTATTGTGCAAATGAAGCCGCGCCGGGATGAGCCGTTCGGCACGACGGATGAATGGAAATTTTACAATGCTTTGTATTTCCCTTACGTCGTCGGCATTAAGCCGTACAGCGTGCGTTATTCGGACAATCAACTGGACGCTCCTTCCAAAGACGCTTTGGAGTGGTTCCGTACCTATGTGCCCGAGCGCACCTGCTACAATTGGCAGAACGCCGGCACGCGTCTAATTGCGACAAGTCTGAAGGAGAAAAATACCCTTATCAAGGCGCAATAACGATGAATGACATGGATGGCGGTTGTTTCCTTGGGTATGCCAGGGGAAGCAGCCGCTATTTTTGTGCATTTCAGGACAGCAAGTATATAAATCTCAATACTTTTCTGAAAAAATACGCAAGTTGGCACCAAACGGCAGTAAAAAGTATGGTTCTGGCAGTCGTTCGTGGGCTAATCTTGGTGTTGTAAGGGCGCAACCAAACCATTAGGAGGAATGTACAATGTCTCAAGCCAGTATCCAAACCGCAAAAACGGCACATCAATTGGTTATCGGATCCCTTCAAGCGATTCAGGAAGAAATTTACGATATTAGGCCCGCAGGATTCAACAATACGATTCGTTGGAACGCCGGTCATGTCGTTACCATGCTGAATTGGTTTCTCTCCGCGGGTCCGGTGTTAAATACGAAGCTGCCGGAAAGCTATCCCGGTTTATTCATGACAGGAACGAAACCGTCGGACTGGACCGTCGCGCCTCCGTCGAAGGAGGAGTTGATTCAATGTTTAACCGCGCAGCTCGACGACTTGTTCAATGTAGACGTTGAGTCATTGAATATGTCTTTGAACGCGCCGTTTGAAATGGGACCGCTGAAGCTCGAAACGGCAGGCGAGCTGTTTAACTTCGCATTCATCCACGAAGCAGTGCACTTGGGAATCATTTCTTCACTCGTGAAAGCCGTACAAGCCGATAATTAATCGCACCGAAAAGAAAGAGGTGTTAAAAATGAAAACAAATGGAGCAATAACTCCGGCAGGAGAAACTTTCATCCGCAAAGTTCTGCTAACGAATGCTGTTTCGTCCGGGGCATGCGGGCTGCTGCTGCTGTTCTTTCCTGGGTATGTTGCTAATTGGACGGGGCTGGGCAACAGATTCGCTCTGGTCGAAACCGGGGTTTTTCTGCTCGTATTCGTCGCCTTTCTCGTTTGGACCGCATCTAGGAGCATTGTTTCTCCAGCGGCCATGCTTGTCATTGCCGTGCTCGACATTTTTTGGGTCATCGGCAGTGCGCTTCTGCTGGAGGATAAAGGAACCACGGAGACGATGACCGTGTTCGGCTCCTGGGCGGTCATTATGGTCACAGCGGTAGTCGGAGTGTTCGCGATTTTCGAGGTACTGTATTGCTGGCGTAACCTTTCTTTCGGAAGAGAGGAAAGAATTCGCTAAAATTGACTGGTTAATCCTCTATAGAGATATGTTCCAGGTACCACGGCAACTTCGTCCTTATTGGGCGGAGTTTTTTGATTTTTTCATTCTATTATACAGTTAAAATATATAGTTGAACTGTAAGAGCAAATGCCCGGTTGGAGATACGATTCGCGAACCCAGTTAATCTCAAGTTGGAAAGCATCATCATCGATAATTAAGCGGGTCTCACAAGCGTAAGCTGTATGCGGGGAGCTGGAGCGACTGGATCTCGTATCCCGAGAATCCGATTGCGACGGGGGAAGAATAAGAGCCGCGAAGCCTTTTGTGGCGCGGGTTTGGGGGCTGTGACAGGTTAGGAGCAAGTGACCTGTTGCAGCCCTCTTTGGGCTTTCCGTTCAACAGTTTGCAAACAAGAGGTCGAGGAAAGCAGTTGCAGGAACCCCGGAGTCAGCCACAGTAGGACGGTCGGAACAGGTTGTTGTTGAATCGTTGTGTGCTTTGTTTCCGGCCATCCACAAACAGGCGCGGCGCAACCTTTCGTGCGGAGCAAGAGTCCGACCGCCTTCCAGATCAATTCGCTTCGCTTTCCTTGCCGTTCCCGGTATTCCCAGTTTGGTGGCATCGGCAGCGGGAGCCGTTTGGAGCGTCAAGGTTCAGACCAGTCTACAGGTTGGCCTGGTTGTCAGCACCAAAACAAGCGTCAGTGTACGAACGCTCGAGCGCTGGCTCAGCCAGTACCGCAAAGGCAAGTGGTCCGGCTTAAAGCCGCAGGACGCACCAGCAAAATCTGGAGGTCATTTTCTAATGCCATTGTCGCGGAGTTTCACGCCGTCATTTTACGTGAGCGGCAACATTAGAAAACTATCGAAGTTATACGTGCAGGATTGCTCAATGATTTCCCGAATACTTTAACGATTAATTACTGCGAAATTAGTAAGTAGGAATTACAGAAAGACCCTCGTCATGGAAAAAATACAGGAGGCTGTACGCCATGTTGAAACTATTCGAGTATAACTGGCAAGTGCGCAAAGATTGGTTTGACTGGTGCAACTCGGTGACCGAGAAAGAGTTGCTGAAGAAACGCAAAGGCGGCCCGGGCAGCATTCTCTATACGCTGTTTCACATTGTGGATGTCGAGTACAGCTGGATAAGCGGTTTGCAAGGAAATCAGCCTCAATTCGAGGACTGTGCCGACGTGCAAAAGTTAAGAGATTTTTCAGCACGTTGCCATGCGGAGATCGCTCCATTCATCTACGCCTGGAATAGCGGCATGGAAACTCGTATTTTGTCCGACCAAAACGACGATACAGGCGAATGGGAGAACTTCAAATACGGGGAGATTATGCGACATGTTATCGCCCATGAGATCCACCACATCGGCCAATTGTCTGTATGGTCGCGAGAAATTGGCAAACAGCCGATTACCGCAAACTTGATTCGCAGGGGATTGTTCGATATTTAACGGTGATCGATGGTTGCAAACAACACGCCAACAGGCTGCAAACCATAGAGTTGAAGCTTGTTCTTCGCCCAGACCGCCCTTCCGGGTGCTACCTTGCTTCACTTGGCCTTTTGTTAGCGTTCCGTTCGGCTTGGCCAGCCACAGGTGGATGACTTGCCCCGGCTCAAACCGGATTGCCGCTAAAGCCCCGTCCTCCACGGGCTTCTTGCTCCACAAGTCCTCCCAAGCGTAGTCAAGGGAGGTCGTTGCATATGGGCGCTGGCATGTCCTCCGAGGCATTCCCGCCGCGCTGCTCCGAACCCCTACTTTTCGGTGCTGGAACCATTCGAGCATGGGGGGTTGTGGGGGGATAAGAAGCTGGAGCGACTGGATTAGTTATGAGGGGAATCCGATTGCGATAGTAGAAGAGAGGCCGCGTCGGATGCGGGTTGGAGGGCCGTAACAGATTGCCGATGAGCGATCTGTTGCGGCCCTTCTTGGCGTTCTCGTTCAACAGCTTGCAAACAAGAAGTCGGGGAAAGCAGTTGCAGGAACCCCGGAGCCAGCCATCATTCTGCAGCTGTGACAGGTGGTTTAAATGAAATCGTGTGTCTTGCTATCGGGTAGTGTGAAGCCGAAGGATTAAGCCGGTGGAATCACGCGGTAGGCGGGGCTTGCCATACTTATTGTCTGGCGTTTTCTTCTTTTCGGGAAGCATAAAGAAACCGACAATATCCTATTTCGGCGGCATTTTTCATGAGCTCAAGATTGAGCCAGGCGGACAACTCATAGAATGGCTTGTCGTTGAAGGGCCATTTTGTTCGAGTGCAGCCATTCAGTTCATTATCCGACAGTTGGTCCACTGAAGCTTCCCATTTCTTTTTTAATTGAAGAATTTTATTTACCGCTTCTTTTGCGCTGCCGGGGCAACGTATATTCTCGCGCTTCAATGTTCCGTTCCCGAATGAATGGTCGAGAACCATGGACCACCAGAAAATAATATGCCACGTCAACCAGGCAATGCTTGCCGGCCCAATCTCATACCCCTCCGATTCTGGCCAATCTGCACGCCAGTCCCCCAATTCATTTACCAGATGAAGCCCTATCGAAGCAGGTCTCCAATAATATTCGCCATCTTCAAGACCGTTCAGATGGATGTCGAGAAGTTGGCATGAGATTTGGTACTGGAATTGGAGGACGCCTTGGACAGCGCCGGTAGAGTAATGTATTTCCTTGTCTTCCATGTGATGATCCTCCTATGCTGCTTGGTTGTCACGAGGACGGCAAGCTTATATTATCGTTTGCTCTCGGCATGTCACCGAAAATCAGGATCAACTATTTTTTGTTATTCTATAGTCATATTATATATTTGTCTATTCATAAAGTAAACAATAAATAGTAAAGTTTGTTATTTTTTTAAGGTGTATTCCATTCTGGCGACCTTATTGCAAACAAGCGCCAACAATTTGCAAACAACAGTATCGCAGCCCATCCCCCTCCGGGTGCTACCTGCTTCACTTGGCCTTTTGTTGGCGATCCGTTCGTAGCCAAGGGAGGCCGTTGCACACGGGCRCTGACATGTCCTCCGAAACATTCCCGCCGCGCTGATCGGAACCCMTACTTTTTAACGTTGGAACTATACGAGCATAGGGATTCGTGGGGGGAAAAGAAGCTGGAAATCAAGCGGATGGTGCAAGGTGATCGCGGCGGGAGTCAACCGTTCGCGTGTTGCTGTTGCCGTGGGCATTTGAATCGCTCCTCTCAAAATGAAATTTTGGAAATTAAAACGGACAAGGTATTGAACAATTATGTTAGATAATCATCGCTGAACTAGAGGGAGCAGACAAACATGAGGTCGGAGAAAGAAGTTGCAGGACCCCCCGGAGCCAGCCATAGTTCGGCAGTCGGAACAGGTGGTTGTTTTCATGAATCTAATACATGTCGTTGACAGATTCAAAAAATGGAGCTATCTTTATAAATGAGTGAGTTGCTCACTCATAATTATACAACAAGGAGAAATGCATTGTGAGCAAAACAAACATATTACCTGACTTGGTTTTTCGGAGTTTCAACCGACGGAAGAACGCTCGTAAACTTATCAACAATACGCCGAACGGAATTGTTGAAGGCCGATTTGTTCCTATCGGAGGTATCGAACAATGGATAACGATTCGCGGTGAAGATCGCCATAATCCCGTCTTGCTATTTGTCCACGGGGGGCCGGCTTCTCCATATTCCATCTTCAGTCCGCTGTTGCGTTCGTGGGAAAAGCACTTCACCATCGTTCATTGGGATCAGCGTGGAGCCGGGAAGACGTATCGCAAGAACGGCAAAGAAGGAAGCGGAGTCCTCACGTTTGAACGTCTCGCTCAGGACGGGATCGAAGTGACTAATTACGTGCTCCATAAACTCGGACATTCAAAAGTGATCCTCATCGGCAGCTCCGCAGGCAGCCTGATCGGTGCGATGATGGCGCGACGCAGCCCATCTCTCTATTATGCGTATGTCGGAACCGATCAGAATGCCTCCGAATCTCTACAGGTTTCATACCAGTTAACGTTGAAGACTCTTCGTGCTTCCGGCCGTACAAAGGGTGTTCAATTGGTTGAGAAAATGGGTCCGGACCCCGCCAAATGGAGCCGCAAAGACTTCGAACAAATGAACCAGCATATAGTCAAATCCAAACATACGGTTCCCAATATGATTATGGATCTTATTCTTCCGTCCATGCTGTCGTCCCCGGACCACAAATTCCGCGACCTTATCGATATCTTTAAGGGAATGCACTTTTCCTTGGAGCACCTATTCGACGAATTAGTGACCTTTGATTTCCGCATGATCGGGAAGCGTTTTGAACTTCCGTTCTTTGTTTTTCAAGGTGATACCGATATTTTCACGCCAACTGTACCTGCCAAAGCGTACTTCGATGAAATCGAAGCTCCTCACAAGGAATTTGCGCTTATTAAGAATGCCGGCCATCTGGCGTGTTTTGCCCGACCGGACCAATTCCTCGAGGAACTGATCAACCGGGTATGCCCGCTGGCTTTCGCGCCAGATAACCAATCGTAAGGCAATACAAATTGATCGATTATGGTACAATCGAAATAAACCTAGATGATCGGAGTTTGACGTACATTGTCCCCACCTAGCAAGCAACAACTCAATCGAATCCGCGACGATCGCAAACAACAAATTAAGCATACTGCCACAGAAATTTTTGCGCGCCGCGGGTTCGCGGGAACGAAAACGAGCATGATCGCCATGAAGGCTGGGATCAGCGAAGGCCTGATTTATCGCTACTTCAAATCCAAAGACGAACTATACTCCGAAATTGTTCAAGAGCTGATGGAAGAAGCGGGGAAGGAATTCGAAAATATTCATCTCTTGCCCGGAACGGCCATTGAACAGATCGAAACCTTGACCCAAGGCATGCTTACAGAGAGTAACAAATACGCGTTCATGCTGATTCTTAGGGCGCGAAAAGAAGAAGGAATCCCTGAAAAGGCTATGCAAGCTCTTGAACGGCATTCCGCCGATGAGCTGATCGACAGGCTGGTTCCCATTTGCACCAAAGGACAACAAGCGGGCGATTTCTCTCCAGGAGATCCTCGAGAGTTGCTTTCTTGGTATTTTTATATCATCAACAGTCTTCTCATGCAGGATGTAGGGGAAGAAAAGTACGGGATGCCGAACGTGAGCGTTCTAATGCGCATTTTAACAAAGTAACTTTCTTTCCGTATTTCAATGGAGTTCGTTCAATCAACGGATAACGATCATTCAGCTGCTGCTAAAATGCAGAGCATTGCAAACAACCGCCAACAACCTGCAAACAACAGCATTGCGCCTACTCCGTCTGGGGTGCTACCTTGCTTCACTTGGCCTTTTGTTGGCGTTCCGTTCGGCTCGACCAGCCACAGGTGGATACTTCCCCTTGGCTCAATCTGGGAATCCAAGCGGACAAGGTATAGATCAATTATTTAAATGATCGTCGCTGTACTAACGGGCACCATAGTTTAAGATCATACTCGGTGAAACGGTTCTTTGTAACCTATCAAATCTTCTTGGCAACAATGAAATATTCCTGAGAACTTTTCTTCAAGCAATCCGATTCGACAATTGACAAATTCCCTCCCTCAATTGTATCGACTAAATTGCGTATATTARATGCTTTTATCTTCGGTACTAAACCAACCCTACTTGCAAACAATATCATGTTTCTTAGAAATATCTTTTCTCCCACGCATGGTGTTGCAGAAATCAATAATCCTCCTGGTTTCAACAGTTCATTAATTCTTTGTAGAACGATATGTTCATCTTCCAACAAATGCAGAACATGAAAGACCAGAATGACATCAAATGAGCCTTTCTTATACCTTTCATCAAAAATGGTCGTATGAGCATAGTTTATATTTGCAATGTTTCGCTCTTTTGCCTTTTTTTCTGCAATTTCTATCATATTAGAAGATGTATCAATCGCATAAATCCCTTTCACATATTCTGTAATTTCATTTGATATCAATCCAGTCCCACAGCCGTAATCCAAAACAATGTCGCTTATTTTGAGATGCGTTTTCGTTTTATTTATTATATTGGTGTAAGTCTGTTCATCCTTCATCTCTATTTGATCATATTTACTTGCTGTTCTTTCCCAAAAACGTTCTGATTTATTCATTTCAGTTACACCTTCTTTTCTAGAGCATTCATCTTAATTGGATACAGAATCCTGATCCGCCCGGTTGAATCCTTTAATGATTAGCCATATAGCCAAAACCAATTGTTGAAAGGCTATTGGAATGTTCAACATCATGTAGGTTGCATCTAGACCGATGAAGCGAATCATAAATAATAAGCTTGCCAATATGGACAATGTAGACCCAATAAGACCCGAAACTGACAACCAACGTGGAACTAATTTTATTTGGTAAAATATGCAGTTAAACAAGAACATAGCCAAAACAAATGCCAGTGTCGTTGCCACATGGTTCACCAAATCACGTCCTTCCCGTAACAATCCACCCAGGGCCTCAAAATACGAAACATTCAGAATTCCAACTTTTGCAAATTCGTGGCTTAATGTCAATAGTAACAGAAGAATGATTACACCAATAATAATGAACACACCCGCAATGATGCCGAAAGCAACAGATCCAAGAGCTAAACCTTTATTATGCTTACTTAAAATCGGATACATCAAAATAGGAATACCAACATATGTAACAACCATTAACAACTGGAAAAACGCTCCTATTAGTACCTGGTTTTCATTTGTAGAAGCCTTGACAAGGTAGTCTGCTCCATCTATAACAGGAACAACACTAAATATACCTGTAACCAACCCGGCTATTAATAACACCCCAGTAATTACTGCAGACCTTCTACCTGAATTTGTACTCTTCCTCAACATAATTAACCTCCTTATAATACCTACCCTTGGCGGATGTTTGCGGGACGTGCGAATTAAGAGGTCAAAGAAGTAGCGATGATGACATTTCCTCTTTTACGACCGATATCGGCATATCGATGAGCTTCAGCCGCTTGGTCCAGTGGGTATTGCCGATTAATCAATCCGGCCGTTGCGAATTTCACTCCCCAGTTTTATCCACGTTTCATTGCTTATCATCATATTGAAAGACCTCTTCGATGGACTTTCCGAAAACACGCGCGATGCGAAAAGCCAACTCCAATGAAGGTGAATAATTCCCCTTCTCGATAGCAAAAATCGTTTGTCTGGTGACCCCAGCCTTATCTGCTAATTGCTGCTGGGTCATCTCGTTATGATGAAAGCGAAGATTCCGTATATGATTGCTGATCGCATCCTTTCCCATGTTAAACTCCTTTTCTATAAAAATATAATTGGGCGATACGTCCCAGAAGATCGGATAAAAAACCGAAGAAGATCAACACAAGAAACGTTAAGTAAGTTGGAAGATCCGTAACGAGCGGAACCATGGATAATATAAACCCGAGGAAAAACACATAAAGCGAAATCCGGTCTGCCTTCAACTCGATGATCTTATCAAACTCATCTTCAAAAGAAGGCTCATCTTCATTCGTGGCGATCTTATTGAAGATGACAAACACGATATGAATGATAACCTTAGCTACAATCGACACCGGGAGCAGCACCAGAATGAAGGAACCCCAAAAACTGAAGTCGCTGGCCGAAGTGATGCTGCCTTCCTCGGCATTTTTTATCGCGTATAAAGTGTAGAGGGTGAAGATGAGTATACTGCTGATGATGGAAACAAAAATTTTTTTTTCTTGATAGGACATATTGACCTCCTAATTAAAGTATAATTCACAAAATGTAAACAAAACTATACAAAATATAATTAAAACTAGATCCTTTGTCAAGTTTATTTTACATATAGGTTATTCACTAGGAAGGGCGCAGTCATGATTGGCAGCAGCAGATGGCAAAACTTGTTCTGGTTCGCTTTTGTTCTTTGCACGCCGCAAGTGGCATCTGAATCCGAATAGGTTTTCTCGCACGCGCAAGTGCTTTGATTCGGGCAATCGCAGCGTGCTCAGGCTACTATGAGCTGGCACTTTCGAAATATTGGGTACGCCAATAAAGTTACGCCATGCCTGATTTTTCGGCTCTTTTAACTGTCTCACGAGCTCTCGGAACGAGGAAATTTCCGGTCTGACCGCCATATTTATATAGCGGAGCGATCTTCTTGAGCACAATAATGCGATTGCGATTTCTGCTCGTAATGCTTGCAATCTGCTTGCTGCCGGGATGCTCTTTATTCGATGGCGTGAACAATTCATTGGAATATGTCGATCAAGCAACAACCTATTCAAGCCCCTGCATTGCCAAGGGAATTCACGAACAGTTGATAAGCTATAATGAGACGCTGATGAAAGAGATTAACGGCTACCTGGAGAAAATCAATAATGGGGCTATCGACTTGAAATCCATTGCGAATTCGCAAATGGTCGAAACGATCACAAAAATAACCGGAATCTTGGATCAAGTCAAAAAGCCGAAAAGGACAGAACAAATAGCGTTAACCACGACCGGAGATCCGATCTCTCCTTCGCGATTAATGGATTACCTTTCCCCCGACTAAAGTCCGGTTCAAATAAAGCCGCAGGTCTGTTCTTGTTAATACTGGTACTAATATATAATAATGTCTAAACGAAGTGAGTCAACAGTCGATATATAAAAAAATTGAAGATACAGAGGTGCTTCAGATGGATTTTCTGAAAGGCATTGGGAAGCTGGCGGGCGATGTGACAGGTAAAGTGCTTGGAGGTACTGTGCGAGTTGCTGGTGAGCTTGTTAATAGCAATTACATTAAAGAGATCGGTAATGATGTAGAAAGAGTAACGGCCAAGACGGGTGRAATCGCAGGGCAAGCAGCGAGTGGCGTATGGGATGTAGGCGCAGGCTTGTTAACGGCGGATAAACGTCAAGCGAAGACGGGAATCGACGAGTTTGGAGATGCTGTAACTACAACTGTTAAAGGTGTTGGCCATGGGATCGAATACGTGGTCGAAAGCGGGAAAGATATGGTGACAGGCATCAAAGAAAACGATAAAGTGCTACTTAAAGAAGGCGCAATGAAGCTGGGGAAGGCAGTGGCGATCACCACAATTGGTATCGGCTTGGTGGATCTTGTCGATGGCCCAGACGGAACAGATACGTCAGATACAGCTTAAAAGCAACACCAAAAAACAGAGAATGCAGCTGAGCAAATAGGGCATGGCTGGATTTACATCATAACACTGCCATTTGTACAGGATTTCCATGCAATAAGAAAAGGAACCGCCGAAGGCGGTTCCTACTTACTTCACCATTGATTGATACGTTCCACAATGCCTAGCTCATGCAGGTTTTCTTTCCACACATTCCTCAAATCCATACTATATGACATTTTTTCAACATGAGCGACCCATAGCACGATAACTCGGATAAATACCCTCTTGATGTAAGCCCGGTATAAGTGTTTATAATGACACTCGTATTTTTGTCTTCTCTGTTGTTCAATATAGAAAAAGCTGATCTTTTTTTCACACTCGCTTTTTATACACCCTCATTGCAAAGAAATAGGCTACGAGCAAAATCCCAACGCACCACGCAAGAGCGACCCATATATCATTGCCTACCGGCTGACCTGACAGCAACGCACGGATGGCTTCCACAATCGAGGTCACCGGCTGGTTTTCAGCAAAGGCACGGACGACTGACGGCATCGACTCGGTCGGCACAAATGCCGAGCTGATAAACGGCAGGAAGATAAGGGGATAGGAAAACGCGCTTGCACCTTCCACCGATGTTGCGGACAGTCCGGCAATCGCCGCGACCCAAGTTAATGCCAGCGTAAACAGCACGAGTATACCGACTACGGCAAGCCAAGACAGTACCCCCGCCGACGAGCGAAAGCCCATAATGAGCGCTACGAGAATGATGACGACAATAGAAATGACGTTGGATACCACCGAGGTCAGCACGTGCCCCCACAGCACGGCGGAACGCGCAATCGGCATGGTGTGAAATCGCTCAATTATGCCCCTTTGCTTATCCAAAAACAGGCGGTAAGCCGTATAGGATATACCGCTTGCAATCGCAATCAGCAGGATACCGGGCAACAGGTAGTTCACATAGTTATCCGTACCGGTTTGGATTGCGCCGCCAAACACATAGACGAACAGCAGCATCATCGCAATCGGAGTGATGCAGACCGTGAAGATGGTGTCCATACTGCGGGAAATATGGCGCATGGAACGTCCTAGCATAACACTCAAATCGCTGAAAAAGTGTTTCTTTGTCGCTTCCATTTACTTTCCCTCCTTTTTGCCGACGATGGAGAGGAATATCTCCTCCAAGGTCGGCTGTTTTTCAACATACTCCACCGTTGTGGATGGGAACAGCTTTTTTAGCTCCGAAAGCGTGCCGCCCGCAATAATTCTACCCTCGTGCAAAATGGCAATTCGGTCGGCAAGCTGCTCAGCTTCCTCTAAATACTGCGTGGTCAGGAGTACCGTCGTGCCGCCGTCGGCAAGCTCCTTGACAGTCTTCCATACCTCGATACGCGACTCGGGGTCAAGTCCAGTGGTCGGCTCGTCGAGGAAAATGATCTGCGGTTTTCCCACTAGGCTCAAGGCGATGTCGAGCCTGCGGCGCATACCACCCGAATAAGTAGACACCTTGCGGTCGGCGGCATCTGTCAGGCCGAAGCGTATAAGCAAGTCGTCCGCAACCTGGCGCGGATTTTTGAGGTATCGTAGCTTGGCAATCATGATAAGATTTTCCCGTCCGGTTAAAATCTCGTCCACGGCGGCAAATTGACCAGTCAGACTGATCGCCTGCCGCACATTCTCAGGATTTGAAGCAACATCGAATCCGTTTATGGTGGCGGTTCCACTGTCTGGTTTGAGCAGCGTGGTGAGGATTTTGACAACCGTTGTCTTGCCCGCCCCGTTAGAGCCGAGCAGGGCGAAAATACTGCCCTTTTCCACCTCGAAATCTACGCCCTTTAGGACTTGAAGCTGCTTGTAGGACTTTTGCAGCCCAGTCACTTGAATGGATTTAGTTTGCATGTTTCTTCCTCCTTATCGGACTGTAACCTTTGACAAATCGGCATCTATGCCTTTGAGCGAAGCATAGGTCAACTTATCCATCATTGCGCCGTCAAAGCAGATGGTTTTGATGGCACGGTAATATTTCTTAGACAACGTAAACCCCGGAAGGAAAGACACATTCTTAAGTGTCGCGCCTCTAAACGAAACTTTGTTCAGCGCCGCCTTGCCAAACTTGACACCGATAAAGGTTTGCCCGTCAAAACACAGACCTGTCAGATCGGAATATTCGAAGTCCACGCCGTCAAAGATACAGTTATCGAAAATTGTTTTTCTAAGGTCAGTCGTGTTCAGCCTGACATCTGTCAATTTTGAGCCTATAAATTTTGCGCCTACTAGGCCCGCCGATTTGTAGTTGGTACGGACTAGAATTGATTTATTGAAGCTCGCATCCGAAAGGTCTAGAGCAGAAAAGTTGCAGTCGGTTAGGTTTGCGCTGTCGAAATTGGCTTCACGGACATCGCTGCCCGCAAACGTGCTGCCGGTCAAGTCAGCGTTCGAAAAGTCGGATCCTCGCAGTGCGCTCCCTGAAAATTTCCCTTTATGCGCAATAACACCAGCAAAGTCGCTCTTAGGTAGATTGCTTCCGCTAAAGTTTGTTACCACCTGCCGCTCCAGCGAGC
Organism: Paenibacillus sp. P4_E11; assembly: GCF_056401635.1. Taxonomy (NCBI): domain Bacteria; kingdom Bacillati; phylum Bacillota; class Bacilli; order Caryophanales; family Paenibacillaceae; genus Paenibacillus; species Paenibacillus sp. P4_E11. Next base: position 34,316 of record NZ_JBFUIX010000048.1, read on the forward strand.
GGGAGAGGTTAGCGACCTCTTGTACCGTTTCCTCAATGTCGCCGATGCTTTCAATGGTCATCTTAAAAGCTGTTTCATCGTCCTTGCCTTCGGCTTTGAGTTCACGGAACCGCTCTTGCAAATCGGAGAGCAGGTCTGTCTTTAATTCGGTGACGCTTTTTACCCCATCGTATGGTGCGAAAACGCTGTTCAAATAGTTGGTCAATTTCTCATTCATGGTATCCAATCTCCTTATAATAAGTTTTCAAGTACGCGCTTTGCGTACTCCCAGTTGCTTTTGTTGCGGTCGTAAGCAGCCTTACCCTTTTCGGTAATCCTAAAATATTTACGCCGTCCACCTTGAGATTCATCGCCCCAATACCACTCGATATCACCGTCCACCTCAAGCCGCCGGACGCTGGAGTACATCGTGGCCTCCTTTAATTCATACTCACCACCCGAGCGCTCGGCAATCAGCTTGACAATCTCGTACCCGTAGCGGTCAGCTTCGGATAAGAGCCGTAAAATCATCGTATCGGTATGTCCGCGCAGCAGGTCGGATGTAATTTTGTTCTCGCTCATAATATCACCCCCGCATCTGTATAATACGACATACTACTATGAGTGTCAAGGTAATATTTTAAGTTAGGTACTTTGTTTGAAAAGTAAGATATAAATTCATAACGGGTGTTGTGCGCTTGCAACGTCGGGTGTTCGTCGTACAGCGTTTGTTCGGTTAGCATGTACCCGACGTACTGGCGAATATGGTCGGCGGTCAGTTCCTCCAGCTTGAGCGTCGGATACTTTTTGGCCAACCAACGTTGCAGGTAGCGGTAGTGACTTTCGTGGTCGCTCAGCGTCCGGGGCTTAAAACCCTCCGTTTTCTTGGCACGAAGAAACAAGGCAAAGTAGTAATCAAGCGGATGGTGCAAGGTGATGTACCCTAAATAAGGGCAAGTTTTTAGGGAAAACTCGTGGGAGCCTGCAAAGTAGTGTTGAGCGGCACGGTTTTGGGCTGGAAAGCGACTCCGATCCATCGCGTCTCGTTCCTATCCTTTCCGATCTTACTTCTTCTTGATATACTGTTTATGCGGTAAACACTTTTGTGTAAGACGGCTTCGCATATGCAAGCGATTCTAAGGCCGCTACGAACGACTAAGGAGAGGTAGATCGGATGCATAGAAACGACATCACGCCGGAGGATGCGGCAAAATTGCTTCCGCCAGGCGCAGCGATCGGCTGGGGATTGGTGAAGCCGCCGCAGCGCGGGCCTAAACGGGAGATGACCATCGATCAAATCGTGAAGAAGGCGATCGGAATCGCGGACAAGGACGGCCTCGCCGCCGTCTCGATGAACCGGGTCGCGGCGGAGCTCGGCTTCTCTGCGATGTCCCTCTACCGCTACCTTCCGAGCAAGGACGACCTGCTGCTCCTTATGCAGGATGCTGCATGCGATATTCCTTTGCCGCCGGAGAGACCTCCACATGAATGGCGGGAGAGCATACGTGAGTACGTGATGGGCTCGATAGGGGTTTTTCGCGATCATCCGTGGTATGCAGACATCCCGATCTTCGGCATTCCAATTGCGCCAAATAATCTGCGCATCGTGGATTGGGCGCTCCGGCCTCTGCGGGACATGCATCTGAACGATTACGAGAAAATGTCCATCGTTCTGTTACTGAGTAGCTACGCCCGTTCTTGCGGGATGCTCCAGAGGGATATCGATCGTGCGATTCAGGCCGGTTCCAGCGAGGAAGAGTTCAGCGGGCTCAATTATTCGGCGGCGTTACAAGTTCTAGTCAAGCCGGAACAATACCCGAACCTGCATCCGCTAGTCATGTCCGGCGCCTATACCGGTGAGAACGAAAGTGAGGACACCGTTGGCAACGACATGGAATTCGGATTGGAGCGGATTCTGGACGGGATCGAACAATATTTGAATCGAAAAAAGAGCGGCACAACGTACAAATAAAGCTACTTCGCGAAACAACAAGAAGGCTATTTCAAGGTTGGATCACCTGAAATAGCCTTTTTTGTTCGTGATTTGATGTTACGCGGCGATACTAGCGGCCGCCTTCTTCTCACGGAGCAGGACCAAAGTGGCTGCAGCGGTAAGCAACAGGATGACGCCGGCGACGAGACAGGTGACATGCATGGCTATCATGAAAGCTTCCTGAGAGGCATTTATCACTTGGGATGCTGCATCGGCCGGCAAATGCTGCGCGGCGGCGGACGCTCCGGCAATGGTCTGCCCGGCCGATTGGGCTGCTTCCGGCGCGAGGTTCGAGGGCAGAAGAGGCGATATGGCATTGCGGTAGACGGCCGCGAGTACACAGCCGAGAAGTGCGATGCCGAAGGCGCCCCCGAGCTCGCTGGAAGTCTCGATGAGGCCTCCTACGGCTCCCGCGCGGTCGGCCGAAGTAACACCCACGACATAATCGGTGACGAGGGTCATAGCGGAAACGATTCCCGCCGCGACCAATCCGGCTCCAACAAGGACGACGGTAAGTGGTAGGAAGCCTTCGAGTTGCACTTGAGTCAGTACGCCGAATCCAATCGCCGACAGTAGTATGCCTCCGGCCATAACGCGAGGCCTCCCGTACGTTAACGACAACTTGGCGGCAATCGGTGCCGCTGCCCCAACGGCAACCGAAGGCAGCACGCTCCAAAGGGACGCGACGAACGGGGAGTACCCGAGAACCGACTGGAGGAATTGGGTAGTGACCAATGCGCTCGCCATGAGGGTGAACGTAGCAATCAGGTTAACGAAGATCGAACCGCCGATTCGCCGCTCCATCAATGCACGGATATCGATCAGAGAGTTTGGGATCTTCAACTGGCGCCGAACGAATACGATTCCGAAAAGCAAGCCTGCTGCAAGCAGAACGGCAGGCATCATGGCCCAGCCATGTTCGGCGAGTGTCTTGACACCGTAAGTAACGGGCAGGATGGCAGCGAGAGCAAGGATCGAACTGAACGCGTCGATTCGCATACGTACGGTGCTTCGGGACTCCGGTAGCAGGAATGGCGCGATGATCAGCAGCAGCGCCATGGCCGGGATATTAATGAGGAACACCGCACCCCAGGAGAAGGAATCGAGGAGCAAGCCTCCGATAATCGGCCCGATGGTGACACCGCTAGCCATGACGGCGCTCCAAACCGACAACGCTTTAGCCCGCTGCGTCGGGTCATGGAACATCGTACGAACGAGGGCCAGCGTCGAGGGCATGAGGGTCGAGCCGGCAACCCCCAAAATACCGCGGGCCAGAATCAAAGCATCGGCCGTCTGGGCGTACGCCGCGAACACTGAACTCAGGGCGAATCCCACCGCGCCCATCATGAGCAATCGCCGACGTCCGACCCGATCGCCGACCGCGCCCATGGTCAGCAGCAGACCTCCGAGAATGAATCCGTAAACGTCGAAAATCCACAATTGTTGGGTCGCAGTGGGATGCAACTCCACAGCAATCGCGGGTGCGGCGAAGAACAAGACGGATACGTCCATCGATACGACCATCAGCGGGAGACATAAGACGATAAGTGCGATCCATTCCTTGCGGCCGGCCTGTTTGTCGCCTGCTTGAATAGCGTCGGCCATTTTTGTAGTCTTCATTATGATTCTCTCCTTACTGTTTATGATATAAACTGTAATGTTTATAAACAGTATATTAAATAAACAGTATAAGGTCAACACAATTAAAATAAATTCCATTTCACGGCATCAGATTAAAGAAAGGCCATCCCGCAAAGGATGGCCCTAAAACTTGCCGATATCGACAGCGCGCTGAACCGTACATAAGTAACGGCGAAATATTTGGTGAAACGGTCCTTGGTAACATATCAAATCTTCCTAGCAACAATGAAATATTCCTGAGAACTTTTCTTCAAGCAATCCGATTCAACAATTGAAAAATTCCCTTCCTCAATTGTATCGATTAAATTGCGTATTTTAAGTGATCTTATAGTCGGCACTAACCCAACTCTATCTGCAAAGAATAACAAGTTTCTTAGAAATATCTTTTCTCCCACGCATGGTGTTGCAGAAATCAATAATCCTCCTGGTTTCAACAGTTCATTCTATGAAATTATTGCGCTAAGGGGCAGCATAGTTGAAAAACTATCTTTGCAAGTTTTTAATATGACATCTCCTGTCATAATGGGACTCTATAATAGAGGAACAATCAATGAAAGGAGTTGTAACAGATCATAAAACGATTAGACGGAAAAGTAGCCTTGGTAGCAGGTGCAACACGCGGCGCTGGTCGAGGAATAGCTATTGAATTAGGAGCAGCAGGAGCGACCGTTTATGTGACTGGACGCACGACAAGAACACAACGCTCCGAGTACAATCGTCCTGAAACAATTGAAGAAACCGCTGAACTTGTAAGTCGTGCGGGGGGCAGAGGTATAGCGGTTCCAGCGGATCATCTTGATCCCGATCAGGTTAGAGCTCTAATTGCACGCATTGAGAGCGAGCAGGGGCGACTGGACGTGCTTGTCAACGATATTTGGGGAGCAGAGCATCTGATACAATGGAACGTGCCGATATGGGAGCATTCGCTGGAAGGCGGGCTTCGCATGCTCCGGCTTGCGATTGACACACATGTCATTACGAGCCATTTCGCGCTGCCCCTGCTAATCCGGAGTGGGAACGGGCTTCTAGTGGAGATGACGGACGGCACGGCGGCGTACAACAATCGGAACTACCGGCTGTCGCTGTTCTACGATTTGGCGAAAATGTCCGTTATTCGCATGGCCCATTCGCTGGCCCGTGAGCTTCAGCCGCATCAATGCACTGCCGTAGCAGTTACACCGGGCTGGATGCGTTCCGAGATTATGCTCGAACTCTTCGGCGTTCGGGAAGACAACTGGCGCGATGCTCTTGAGAAGGAACCGCATTTTATAATCTCGGAGACGCCGCGATTTGTAGGGCGTGCCATTGCCGCACTGGCAGGCGACCCGGAGGTTGCCCGCTGGAACGGCCAATCCGTATCGAGCGGCGAACTCGCACAAGTATACGATTTTTATGATCTTGACGGTTCACAGCCAGATGCCTGGCGGTATATCGTAGAAGTACAGGATGCAGGTAAACCAGCGAACGCTTCCGGGTACCGCTAATATTCAATTGTGATGGCTTGCAAACAACCGTTCAACAACCTGCAAACAATAGAGTAAGTGACATCCAACCCCTCGGGGTGTTACCCTGCTTCACTTGGCCTTTTGTTGGCGTTCCGTTTGACTTGGCCTAGCCACAGGTGGATGCCTCGCCTTGGCTCAAACGGTATTGTTTCATCAGCCCCGTCGTCTACGGCATTCCCGCCGCGCTGCTCGGAACCCCTACTCATAGGGGTTCGTGGAGGGATAAGAAGCTGGAGCGATTGGATTAGTTATGCAGAGAACCCGATTGCTGCGTGGGAAGAGTAAGAGCCGAGAGGCTGCGTGAGACGCGGGTTTGGGGGCTGTGACAGGTTAGGAGCAAGTGACCTGTTGCGCCCTCTTTGGGTTGTTCTGCAAACAGTACGGAGCAAGAGCAAGAATTCCTTCGGAGCAATTGGCTTGCGTAGACGCAGATAGAATTAGCAGAAATTTATCATGATAAGTGTAGCGGTCAGGCGCAACGTTTTGTTAGATTTTGTTATTATGGTTCAAAGCTATGACTACATTTCCTTTTTTGCGACCTTGATCGACATACCGGTGCGCCTCGATCATTTGCTCCAGCGGATAGCAGCGATCAATAACTGGTTTCAGCCGGCCCGTCTCAGTAAGCTCTTTGAGAAAAACTAGATCTTCTTTTCGGGTGACTGCTGTCCCACCGATGACTTTCTTGTCTGTTGTCATCGAATACCACAGCCCTTTAAACTCGGACCCCGTCATCCCCGTATGAAGATAATATCCATTGTTCTTCAGCGAGTTTTTACATTGTGATAGCGTAGTCTTGCCTACCGTATCAAAAATAATATCGTAGGTCTGACCGTTTTTGGTAAAATCCACTTGGGTATAGTCTAGTACCTTATCGGCTCCTAGAGATTTCACCATTTCTAAATTCGCAGTACTGCATACCCCGGTCACTTCCGCCCCAAAGTACTTGGCAAGCTGTACCGCAAACGTGCCTACACTTCCCGAAGCACCATTGATGAGGACTTTTTTTCCGGGCTGGATGTTGCCTTTTTTGAGAAAATACAGAGCAGTGTTTGCTCCAATAGGAAGAGTAGCGGCTTCCTCATAGGTCAAATGGTTCGGTTTGGTTACCACTACCCCATCCTCGGGCAGACATTTGTACTCGGCGTGGGCACCAAAATTCACCTTGAAGGTCGATGCAAAAATCGGGTCACCTACCTTGAACCGTGTTACATCTTTGCCGACTGCTTCAACTTCACCGGCTAGTTCCATCCCGAATATCGGATTTCTTGGTTTTCTGAAACCTAAAGCGATTCTACCGGGCAGCCAGAACATCGGGGGGACCGTAAAACTTCGCATTCTACAATCGCCGACGTTTACGGTTGTCACATGCACTTTTACCAATATTTCATTGTCTTTGGGCGTAGGTTTTTCGACCTCTTTGAGCTCAAGAACCTCCGGTGATCCGTATTTTGTTGCTACAATTGCTTTAATAAGTATTCCTCCTTCGATAAATGGAATCCTTTTACGATAAGCCATACCGCTAGAATCATTTCATATAAGGCTACCGGAATCGCCAAAACGGCTCCCCATGTTGAAAGTTGAAGGATGATACCGAACATTTCTAACAAGGCTGCAATAAAAATGAGTGTTGCTCCGGTAAGACCCATGAGTGATATAAATCGGGGAACGAGTTTTGATTTATAGAGTAAATAACTGCACATCATCGTATTTATACCTAGCATGAAATTAGGCCCTAGCATAAAGGTCCAGTCATGTACGGCTTTTAATAATGTACCTGAAGTTTGATAAGAGGATGCATTCGGATCAGCTGCTTTTACAAAATCCTGACTTAAGGTCAATAGGGATAATACACTGATTATTCCGACAATAATRATTACGGCTTCAAGAAACCTTAAGCAAACATACCCAAGAGCTATACTTTCATTGTACTTCCTTAATATTGGAAACATCATAATCGAAGTGCCAATAGCCGAACAGACAAGAATTAACTCCATAAGCGCTCCCAGTATCACCTGATTTGCATTTTCAGAACCTTTAATAAGGTAATCGGGACCATTTAGAATAGGATCGTATAAAGTAACACCTATAATTGACGAAACCGTCGCAAGTATGAATAGGACTCCCACAATGATTGCGGTTTTTCGGTTAGAATTCATTTTCAACCCCATAAAAGAACACCTCCTCCAAAGGTAAGTTGAAGGCTAGAGCAATGCGAAAAGCCAGTTCCAGAGACGGAGAATAGTTTCCCTTTTCTAGGGCCACGATGGTTTGTCTTGTTACGCCCACCTTGTCAGCCAACTGCTGCTGGGTCATTTCGTTATGATTGAATCGTAATTTTCGGATGTGATTGCTGACAAGATTTTTGCTCATATTAGACTCCTCTCCGATAGTGATAAAGTTTCGTAACGGAGCCGGTCACATCGGAGATGAATCCGGAGGCGATCAGGATTATGAACAACACCTGTGACGGCTGATCGACGACCAGCGATCCCATGGCAAGAAGAAAGCCGACGATAAATACATAAAAAGAATTTCGGGTCGCTTTCAAATCGATGAGCTTATCCAGTTCATCCGCAAATGTTGGTTCCTTTTCTCGGGTCGTTATTCTAAAGACGATGTTAAAAATAATGCTGATAATGATATGTGCGACGATTGAAATCAAAGTCAGGATGAGGACGAAGGAACCCCAATAGTGAAAGGTTTCCGTCAACTCCTGCCCCCCTTTGGGGTACTGGGGATACATGTACAAGCAATAAGATCCGAAAATGAGTATGGTGCTGATCAACGATACGATGCTCTTCTTTTCTTGATAGGTCATGGTTGTGCCTCCTGTACGTTCCCCTATACTCTAAGTAAGGTGATATGTACATAATGTAATATAAAATATTCATAATGTCAAGCATACTATACATTAGTTCGATAGCTGTCCAAGCCGTCAATGCCGTGATTGCTGGACGAGCTTGCGGGCCTCGTGGCGGTCGATGACTTGCAGCTTATTGAGGATGGTCGACACATTGTTGGCGACGGTTTTGCCGCTGATCTGAAGCCGCGCGGCAATCTGGGCATTCGTATCTCCGCTAGCGATGCCCGCCAGGATTTCCGCCTCACGCCGGGTCAATTCGGCGAAGGCAGGAACACCCGACAGCCCGGAACCGCTGATTCCCGGAACCGCTGTTTCTTCGGACTGCGGGTTCATTACGACCGTCGGGGCAGGGGAGGAGAAGTAATGCATCATGCGCGCTGCGATCTCCGTACTGAATACGGCCCGCCCGGTACCGACCATGCGGATGGCTTGCAGCAGTTCTTCCTCTTCCGCGTCCTTCAGCACATAGCCTTTGGCCCCGACTCGCATCGCGGTAAAGACAGACTGATCGTCCCGATACATAGTGAGCATCAAGATCTCGATGGCAGGGAACCGCTCCTTGATCGTTTGAGTCGCTTCGATGCCGTTTAGGACAGGCAAGCGTATATCCATAAGCATAAGATCCGGCTTCAGTTCTTCGGCCCGCCGGATGGCCTCTTCACCATTGGAGGCTTCCCCGACAACCTCCAGGTCATCGGTCAGCGCGAGCAAGCTTCGCACACCGTTTCGGAACATCGGGTGATCTTCGGCAATTACGATTCTCATCCGTTTCATCCTCCTTCGTCACCCTTACTCTAAAGGCAAAACTGCCCAAACCCGCGTGCCGCCTGAGGCTGGTCGCTCGACTCCGCATTCCCCGCCGATCTCGGCAGCCCGCTCTCGCATGGAGAGCAAGCCGATGCCGCCGGAAATGCCGAGCGCTGCTTGGCTCCCCCCGGTCCCAACACCGTCGTCTGATATTTCTAGGAACAGTTGATTGGCCCTGGTGAGGGATAACCGCACTTTGCACACCGTAGCCTCTGCATGCTTGACGACATTGACCATCGATTCCGTGACGATTCGATAGGCGGCTACTTCCACGGCAGCCCGAAGGGCCGGAAGCATCGGAGGAGCTTCGATCTGGAACTGAAGCGACTCCTTGCCTGCCTCGCCAAGCATCCACTGTGCCGGTCTGGACATCTCTTCCATGCGGGTCCGAATCGCGCCGATCAAGCCTAGCTGATCCAGAGCGGGCGGACGCAGGTCGTTGACTAGGGAACGGATGTCTTCGACCGTCGCGCGAATCACACGGCTCAGCTCGTCAAGCATGTCAACGGCAACTGCAGGGTCTTTTTCTACGTATTTGCGGGCTATCGTGGCATTCAAGGCTATCGCCGCCAATCTCGGAGCGAGATCGTCATGCAGATTGTTGCGGATCAGCCGGCGCTCCTCCTCCCGGGCGAGCACGAGCTTCTCCCGTGACTCCTGCAGGTCTTCAGCCAAGCGCCTCATTCCCTGCAGCATATCCGCATTATGGACGAGCGGCCCGGCTTGGCGAAGTAAAACCTCCAAGAAAATATGGTCCTCAGAAGAGAAGGTTTCCCCAGCCGATCGGCTAGCGGCATAAAGGGTACCCAATGTCTGACCGTGGTAAATAATCGGAAAAGCATGCAAGTCCTGCTCGTCTCTTCGGGACCCGGCTTCGGCTATGATCGTCTCCTGCCCTTCGATACCGATCGAAATACCCGCATACGGCAAACGAAGGGCATCCTTGACCTGCGCCGCGATGGCCGTCAGCATCGCATCAGGCGCTATGGGCTTCATCAGTTGGCTGCCCATCTCCAATAAGACGGCATAGGGGTCATCGTGGCGACCCTTCAGCATCCGGTTCACTTGACGCTGCAGCCATTCCTTGATCGGAGCGAAGACAGCAGCGACCAGTCCTGTCGCGATCAGCGAGACGACGAAATGATTCCAAGTGTCAAAGAGTCGGCCCAAGTAGAGCACGACCGCGGTGTACAGCAGGACGACACAGATGGTCAACGCCCCATAGACGAGCGTCCTGTTGACGAGCGGGTTGATGTCCCATAGGCGCCGCCTCAGTACAGCCAGCGTCAACGTCACCGGAATGGCGGATAGGCACAGATGCAAAGCGGTATTTAAATAAATAAAACTCGTAGCTGTACCCTTGTAGATGCTCGGGTCGAACAAAAGGCTGATCAGTGCGAAGCCGACGAAGCTTACGACCACGCCATAGACGACCCACTTGGTCTGCTGGCGCTGCTCGGGCGAGGACATGCGCCTGAACCGGTAAGATTGAGCATAGATAAGCAGCGTCACTGTCGACAGGTACCAGGCGAACTGGAGAAAAGTCGGCAGCCGGAGCTCCTCCCAAGCGTTGCCCCTATAAAAGAAGTTTGCGATGTCCACAATGACGATCACACCCATCGCGAACCGCGACCATGCCGGTACGAAGCGACCGTTCGGGAACAGCAAGCAAAACAGGGAAATGGAAATCCACCCCGTCGCCGACACGCCATGAAACCAAATCCGTGCGAACGATGCGTCCTCCGAGCCTACCATCACGAGAGAAGGAAAGGCTGTTCCGAATGCTACCATAGCTAAAGCAGCCAATAGCCCCATCGGTTCCCGCGAGCCTTTCCATAACAAGATCGCCGCCGAGCCATAGAATACCGCTGTGAACGCGCAATCGATGGAAATAAGTAGAAGGGCGATTGTCTGCTCGGATAATCCCTCGGGGTTCAGGGTTAGCGCGGGGACGGACAGGCCGCAGCCGCTCGATATGCATTGCGACAGCAGCTCGTGGTAATAACTGGGGATGCAATTGACGTACAGCGCGGCGGTGACCGCAAAGAAAACGCCGACTACCAGTAGGTACACTCTCATTTTATCCATGCTCCTATTATAACGAGGCTTCGCTTGCCTGAATACGGGACGATGTGGATTTCCCGCCTGCATTCCCGGATTTCCCGGATTCGGGATGCTGCAGCTTCCCGTCATTTCGGGTAATACATCCTCTGTTGCTCGGGATAGCCCCCCTTGTATGATGAATATCGATCGAGGAAAGCCAATAACATTGGAGGGATTGAATCATATGAGTGAAACAAGAGTGGTGCAATGGTTAGGAATGATTTGTTTGTTGGCAGGGATAGCGCGAATGGGCATGACGCCGTCGTCGTTCATCTGGGGGACCGATAGCGTTCCCGAATTGGTATTCGGTTATACAGCGTGCATCTTAATGTCGGTATGCTCCATTGCCATCTACCTGGTGCAATCGAGGGAGACCGGGGGGCTTGGCTTCATCAGCGCGCTAGGCATTATTGTAGGGAACATCTTGACGACGGTCTTGCTGTTCCTTACCTTTGTCATGGAGCCTGGCGCACCAGAGCCGGATAGCCTGGCGCTCACGATTACGGGCATGGGGAGCATGATCGGATTGACGGGAGGGACGCTATTGTTCGCGATCGTGACCTACCGTGCGCGAGTGTTTCCACGCTGGATCGTGGGCTTGCATGCGCTTATGCTGCTCAGTGCGTTTCTGCCGATTGTAGACAACAAGCTATTCGCCCTGTTCTGGGGGCTCACATATGTGGGCATGGGCTTCTGCATTTGGACGGGAAGGCTGAATTCGAGGTCAGGGCACCAATCCATAGGGCCAGCCAATCCGAGCGTCCACAGCCTATGATCCCTTTGTGCCGAAGAACGTGGTGAAATAAGTTTCTATACAAGTAGAAAGACCCGCCTTGATCCTCCGACGAGTATCGACAAGGCGGGTCTTTCTGCGCTTGATTGGGTGGGAAGAAGATTAGTCGTGTAATCTTAAATTGACAATATGTATGGTATAAGTTACATTATGTACATAAAACCTTACTTGAAGTAAGTATAAGCATACAGGAGGAGGGAATATGTTCAAGAAGTATTCTTTATCGAAAATAAGGAGGAATTCTTATAAAAGCGATCGTGTGCGCCAAATACGGAACGCCGGATGTTCTTCAGCTTAAAGAAGTAGAAAAACCTACTCCTAAGAACAATGAAGTACGGATCAAAATGTATGCGGCAGTTGTGACACCCTCGGACTGTGCCTTTCGAAAGGCAGACCCCTTTATGATCAGATTTCTATATGGTCTCAGTAGACCCAAATATTCGATATTAGGGGTTGAGCTAGCTGGGGAAATTGATTCAGTAGGCCAAGATGTAAAGTTATTTAAGAAAGGGGATCAGGTTTTTGGTATCAGTCCGAATAGCTTTGGTACTTATGCCGAGTACATGTGTTTGCCCGAAGATAAACCGGTGATCCTTAAACCGGCCAATGCGACCTATGAAGAAGCCGTCGGTGTTTGTGACGGGGCATTAACTGCATTGATTTTCCTTAGGGATACTGCGAATGTTCAGCTTGGACAAAAGGTTCTTGTTAATGGGGCTTCTGGAGCAGTAGGTGCTTATGCTGTACAGCTTGCCAGGTACTTCGGGGCAGAAGTGACAGGAGTATGCAGTACCAACAATTTAGCATTGGTGAAATCTCTGGGAGCCGATAAGGTGATTGATTATACCCAAGAGGACTTTACCAAAGGAGGTCAGACCTATGACGTTATTTTCGACGCGGTAGGCAAGCGTTCATTTTCACAATGTAAAGGCTCACTAAAGCAAAGAGGGATCTATCTCTCCACTGTCCCTGCACTGGGAACTATGTTTCAAATGTTATGGACTTCCAAGTTCGGCAGCAAAAAAGCCATATTTACGGCCGCAGGCTTAAAGCAGAATAAAGAAAATCTAGTCTTCCTCAAAGAGCTTTTTGAGGTGGGAAACATAAAATCGGTCATCGATAGACGCTATCGGTTGGATCAAACGGCCGAGGCTCATAGGTATGTTGAAAAAGGACACAAAAAAGGAAATGTGGTCCTAACTTTGCATGAGTAAGGTTGAGAGGTTATTTTACGAAATAGGCATGTTCGTACGCGTAGTAATTGGTAACAACCATAGACAGGCCGCAAACATCATCGTTGCAACCTGTCTTGGTATTGACCCCATTATTGCTTTTTTACAGCACCTTACAATTTGCTTCCTTTAACGCGGTATTCATACCCTCTTTCAACGTCTTTAAGTATTGTTCAAATCCATTCGCTCCGTTGTTGCCGCGATTATAGTTTTCCGTAGCATTCGTGATGTTCCTTTGATGTGTTTCAATAATGTTTCTACATATAGCGTCCTGGTATGGGTTCGGAAGAACAAGTACAGGCTCAGGTTCTTGCGGCAAGTTGGGGGGAGAAGACATATCCGTCTTGTCATCTACAGATGAAGTTTTCCATTTCTTAATAAATTCGTATTCCGCCAATTTCTTATTTTGAAAAGCAAGGGCATCCGCTCGCTGAATGACAGTCATTTTCACTATTTTATTATTGTAAAAGCCTGTATTGAGAGTACTATTGACAACAAGCACGTCAACCGATGGGTCGGTCAAAATGCTTGATAAAGCCACGATCCGATCGTTATCTTTGGTCGAATCGTAAATTATTTCTAGATCTACTTGTAAGTAGGGACCATATTCATTGTGAATCAGCTTAATATTTCTAGCACTGTATTCTTTGGCTTTGGCATTTAAAGTTTTTAAGTTGGTGGAAGCATCTGGAGTAGGAGTAGGAGTAGGAGTAGGAAGGGTAAGCTCGACACTGTACTTCTCCTCATCCCATTTCACGGACATGCCGGTCTGACGCAGCAGATACAGCGGGACCATGGTGCGTCCGTCACGGATGACAGCTGGCGCGTCTTCGACTTTCAGTTCGTTCCCTCCAACTAACACCCGAACGATGGGATCTCCGTTATAATCTCCATTCATACTTGAGGCTTGTACGATGCCGGCGAACCCTAATAATAAAAGAGGGATTGCGATCATTTGTTTTACTTTCATACCAGTTTCTCTCTCCTTTAACCCGAGCATTCTTATTGAACCCAACGGACTCGGCTTCTCAAGCACGAGTCAATTTTACCGCGCTTTGTTAAAATAGTAGGAGAGACGCCCGACCCTTGCCGGGGTAGAGTTTGACGATAGGTCTAGGACTTGGCATCTATATCCCCCACGTAAAACATCACTTTATTATCGCCGTTTTCTGTTAATTTTTCCGGAAATCTAATTTTCGATTGGATCTCTATGTAAGGGATTCCGTCCACAGACATAGTGACTTTGTTGGAAGTATCGGTTAACTGCTCATAGGTGAATAGCTTGGTCTCGTTGTTAATCGTGACATAGAAATCGACGATTTGTTGAGATTCGAGCCAGAGTTTGATGGTTTTAACTTTTTCACCCTCAGGGGATTCATTGAATACAGCAATAAAATGAATATCGTTGTTATAAAATAAATTGTTGACTCCAGTTCCGTGTGAACTTTTCGGATAGATGAAGTCACGATTTGCATCGGGATAGGGGTCCGGTTCAGGTGTTGCGCGTGTATAACCCTCTCCCACAATATTGAAAAGCCGGTGTAGTATAGTGACAAACTCAGCACGTGTGACAGGCCTCGATGGATAGAAATTGCCTAGATGATCCGCAGTCATGAGCCCTCTCGTCTGAAAAGTACTAAGCGCCCGTGCTTTAACCCACTCTAAGTCTTGATTGATTTCGATTTCCGTATCGTTTTCTTGAATGGCCCCTATAATGGGGACGAGAGGAGAATAGGCTAGATTCCAGCTTTCGTATTGTTCAAAGGAGCGGAAAACTTTCTTTTCCACGTCTTTGATCTTGGATAAAATGTTCATAAGCGGCTGCCCGCTCAGTTCTCCCAGGTTGTCCAGCTCGGGGAACAGAGCGTTTAAAACGATCAGCATATCCCAACGTGTCATCTTCTTATCTGGAGAATAAGTGTAGGATTCATTCTTCCAGTTCTGCTCATCTGCAGCGTAGATAGGCCAGATCGTGCTATAAAGCTCTGCAAATTCGCGACTTGCCCAATGCTCGGGGGGAACACCCGGCATACTCTCGGGTTCTGGCTCTCGCAGTAGAGGAAACAGCCGATGAACCATCACGGTGAATTCCGCCTTCGTCACGGGCTGGTCCGGTTTAAAACTGCCGTCAGGGAAGCCTTGCACCACCTTGCGATCTATCATGAAATCGATGGACGGCTGCGCCCATGCATACTGTTTCACATCGACATCACGAAATGCGGCAAATGTGAGTGATACGTTCCATGTACAACAGAAGATGATGATGACGGTGAAAAGTAGTAATTGTCTTTTCAAAACTTTGCACTCCCCAATGTTTGTTTGAATTTTGGATGTTAATAAATCCCAAAATCTCTCCTGATTTTAGCAAAAGGGGTGGCTTTCGTCACGAACTATTTACTCCAATAATTACCTGGCGCGAAGGTAGGTCTCAGGCGAGCCCCGTATCGGTCAATACCGTGATGACGGTGATGAACCGCCTGCTGGATAAAGGTCATCTTACAAAGGTACAGACCGGAACCGGCCGGGCTCAAGTAGCCAAGTTCAACACCTTGCAGTCGAGAGCAGTTCCTCATGGAACAGACTAGAGAAGTGTCGCAGGGACTCATCCAGGAATACGGAAGTTTGGTCGTAAACCACATGATCGATTCGCTTGATGATGTTGATTCGGGGGTGATCGCGAGGTTGGAGCGCAAATTAAGTGAAATCAAACGCGGTAACAAACCATGAACCCTCTGGTCAAGCTAAGATGGGTCTATACGCTGATGATCGTATTCGTTGCTAATCAAATCCGGGGTAACAGGTTGCAGGGCACCGTCATGACATACGTCTTGTCAGCTTGTACATTTTGGTTGGTCTCGTATTGCGCGATAGGCCTTGTCGTAGGGTTAGGGAACATGGGCAGGCGAATCTGTACTTGGGCAAGAGTAAGGCCGAGTGTTGCTAACACTCGGCCGGTACAATTGATTTGGATGGGGTGCCCTCCAAATGTTCTGTTTTAAGGAAATCTCAATTCTCGTATAACCTCACGTTCATTGCGACTCACCTCTTGAAAACCGAGTGAATCGTACAAGCGGGCGGCAGCTTCATTCTCCAGGCGATGACCAAGCACGATTTTGTCGCAGTCGTGCTTTCCTTTAATATAGCTAATAAGCTCTCCTATGCCGGATCGTCCGAACCCTTGATGTTGGAACTTTTGATCGATCATATAGGCCATGATCCAGTAGCTCCCGTCATCGGGATCGACGGCGTAGACTGTAAATCCTACTAATTGCTCACCCACGTACATAGCTAATGGAGTAAATCCGCAATACGCCGACTCTGCTAGCCAATACACAGCTGGGACAGGGAAAACGTTCTTTTGCTCGTCTGTAACTTGAAGTTGAGTGCAGAGATACCAATTGTTATGATCGATCGGCTTAAGTTGTACTATTGACCGATATCGTTCACGTATCCGATCACATGCCTTCAGCAACTTATCTTTGAGCCGAGTGACCCACTCCGGGGGGCTAGGGATATCCATATCCTCAACACTACGGAGAAGTCGTGCGAACATATAGACATCTGCAAACTTTTGGAAAACGGGGAGTAAGCTCACGTACTTATCGTCTAATAACTTGACTGATCTATACCCAGCAAGAAAGTGCTCCATCTTCCGTCTGGCTTCTTCACCATCTTGTTCGAGGAGATCGGAAATGGCGGACGTAACGTCCATCATGAACCAATGAACCATCGTTTCATCGAAATCAATCGCGCAATACCGTGCTTCCTCAGCGATGTAGAAGATATTATCAGTCTCAAAATCATAATGGATCAGCCCGGTATGACCCTCTCCAGTCGGCAACTCAGCTAACTGCTCCCGCAATCGGTTAAGTTGTTGCTGAAGTTCAGCTTCACGGGGATAGCGCTGCAATACTGACGAGATAAACGTCAGCGCATCGTCCCATCTTCTTGTTGTCGTTGCAGGGGTATAGGTTTCGGATAAATGATGAAGAGAAGCGAGAGATTTACCCCAGTTTTCAAAATGAAGATCTGACATCTGTTCAAGCGGGATATGAATTCCCTGGGCATGCTCAAAAACGACTCCGTAATATAGTCCGTTCTCCGTTGGGATAGTTTCTATCCAATGCCCGTTCTTGGAACGAACAGGAGCAACAGTCGGATAACCCTTGTCTATCAAATACAGCATGAAATCAAGTTCAGCCTGAATATGCCCGATTGTGTTGTCTTCTTCATGAATGAATCGGAGGAAGTGC
>NZ_JBFUIX010000049.1:0-51458 GCF_056401635.1 Paenibacillus sp. P4_E11
GATGGACGTACCGCTGGTGTACCAGTTGTCTCGCCAGAGGCACCGCTGGGTAGCTAAGTACGGACGGGATAAGCGCTGAAAGCATCTAAGCGTGAAGCCCCCCTCAAGATGAGATTTCCCAATTAGTAAGACCCCTTGTAGACGACGAGGTTGATAGGTTCGGGGTGGACGCGCAGTAATGTGTGGAGCTGACGAATACTAATCGGTCGAGGGCTTATCCTATTCACTCTTACCCGGAGTGACCAGTTATACAAGTTGCGGCTCGTTACCGCTTTCGCATCTAGTTTTCAGGGAATAAGCATTTAACAGGATGGCTAGTCCGTCCTGAAGAGTGTGATCTACACATGGCTGTGTAGAAACCTGATCTATACCCTTATTACGCACTTCGTTTGGTGACGATGGCGGAGGGGAACCACGCGTTCCCATCCCGAACACGACCGTTAAGCCCTCCAGCGCCGATGGTACTTGGACCGCAGGGTCCTGGGAGAGTAGGACGTTGCCAAGCAGGAGCAGATAAACAAGAGAACCCCTACAATATGTAGGGGTTCTCTTGTTTTGCAGGTGCTGGGAGTATGAAAAAAAATTCCAGATATTATTGTAAATATGGAGCGAAACCTGTATATTATAATACAGTGCTTAATTCGACATCAATCGACATGCAAAGAAGCCAGGCGAATAAGAAAAAAGGCAAATCCGTACGAAAGTCGGAGACGCAAAGCCACGGGTCTACCCCGCCTCAACAGGCGGCAAGATAGCCGGGTTGCTCTAAATGAGCTTGGTTTCTTTTTGTCATTTTAGGGGATTTCATATGAAATTCGGTGTGAATATTTGGATGGTTTGCCTGTTTTTGTGGATGGGAGCTGGGTTTCAAGGATATTTTTACGAGACGGGTTATTTGATGATGACGGTTATTTCAATCGGTGTAGCCCTTATTGCCGGTTATGTACTGAAATCCGTTTCGTTTCACCCCTACTACCACGGACCTATATTGCTGTTGGTTGCGCTTTACTGGGGCTCCATAGCCTATGCGGTCGACCACGAGAAAGCACTGCTTGAAGCGATCAAGGTGACAAGTCTGGTTCCGATCGCCCTGCTAGCTGCAACGATTACGCCCGAACAGCGGACAAGCCTATACAAAGCCTGGGTATGGAGCGGGAGCATCGTATCGATCATCGGAATTGCGTTTCATATGGATCGGAATGGACGTCTGGAGTCGACATTCGAATATGCCAACGCTATGGCGATCTACTTGCTTGCGGCTATTTTGCTTGCCATTCTCCTCTATCTCAAACAACGTCATAAGTTCTACTTCGTGCTAATGGCTCTGAATGCGGCAGGCTTGCTGCTTACGATGTCCCGTTCCGTCTGGGTGTTGTGGGCCGGGGCTCTGTTGCTCACGCTAGTCGTATTCCGGGAAGCTAGATGCCGTACGGCGGTGGTGTTAGCCGGGGCCGCTCATGCCGCAGGCTACCTATTGGCTGCTCTGGTAAGAACGGATGCCTTGTTTTTGTGGCAGCGGGTGAAGAGCATCCAGCCGGAGACGTCGGAATTTCGAATTCGACTGGTCTATTGGCAAGACAGCTTGTCTGTCATTCGGGACTATTGGTTGGGCGGGACCGGAGGGGGTGGATGGAGCATCATCCAAGCCGCCTACAGATCTCAAATGTATTATGTCCGTTACGTGCACAATCATTACATTCAGCTTGCTCTGGACATAGGGGTTATCGGGTTGGTTGTTTTTCTGGTTGCACTTGTAGCTTTTTATATAGCAGGATTTCGACATATAAGGCGTTTTGACGTATTGGCCGGCAACGCGTTTTGGACGAAAGCGGCCATGCTGTTGGCGGGTTGTATGCTGGTGCATGCGGGGTTTGATATTGATTTGGAGTTCCCGCTTCTCTTTGGCTTGCTGGTCGTTGTGCTGTCGGTCCCCTTTCATAGAAGCAAAGAGCCGAGGGCTCGTTCCGCTGGCAATAAGCCCCCGCTGAGAACGATCTTCGTGTCAAGTACGGCAATCTGCTGCATGGCTTTCGTTATGTGGGTAGGCGTCGGGTACATGGTAAAAGAACAAGCGATTCAGCTAGTCAACCAGAAGAAGTGGGAGCAAGCGCAAGCGGGCTTTGAGAAAGGGGCTTCCCTGATGCCGTGGTCCCATACGATCCTCTATGAATCGGCCAAAGCGTATGTCAGGCAAAGCAACGAAACGGGTGACCAAGCCTGGCTGGTTCTGGCGAATGCGCAGCTGAACGAAGCGATTCGACGCGTACCCAAGGAAGATTTATATCAATCCCTCAGGGTTGATCTAGATAAAGCGCTGTCCCATTAGCGCAATTCAACATGAACAGGAGAGGAAACATGAACAAAGTTCGAAGCCTGAAACGCCTATGCTACATGATTACGATTTCGTTGTTAACCTCGATGCTGCTGCCGATTATATCGTATGCCGCATCAACCGTGCAGTTCACGTACGACAGCTCAACGGGGAAATTGAGCGGTTCGGTCTACGTGCAAGATCCTAATAAAGTGCAAGTCAGCGTTCAAAATGCCGTATACGAGCTGACGAGCATTCCATTGAAAGAAATGGCGAGCCAATATATTACATACGACGACAATAACGCTCCGCTCAAGTTGGCCAGATATGAGCTTAACGTCGGGGTGAATAACGCGCCGAGCAAAATCATTATGAACGCTTGCGGGCAATCGGTAGAGGTTGTCCAATACGGCGGATTCAACAACTACAAGTTTTACGCATCCTCCGATTCATGGCGGCTGGGTCCTTACCGAACAACCGGCCATCAGTTTTTCACGGTGCATCCGGAAGCCGCTTATATAATGGCTGGAGACAAGCTTGTGGACTTCGTGGCGGCGGATAACGATTCGGATACGATTTCCGTAGATTTGCCGTATGGGGGCGGTTCGTCCAGTGTACTTAAGGCGGTGTACGCTTCTGATTTTACACTGTGGGACGATACCGTTAGTCAGTCCGTATATTTGAACAAGGCTGAGAAGAAATCCGACTACTTTATCGTGCAAGCAGGCGCCAAGCTGACGGCCGGACATCAATATACGCTCAAGCTGTCCGTGACTGCAGATGGGGATGAAATTAAGCTTCCGACCACCAAAGGCTTGTACAGTGCCAGAGTGTCCGTAGGGTATATCGATTCGGATAACTTTATGGTTACCAAGAGCCGGGTGTATTTCGACAAATTGAACATCGGGGTAGTTACACCTGACGGTACGCCTGGAAGCAAAGGCGCGGGAGCGCCGTTCGCTGATATGAGCAGCTGCTCTGGTTCTGGCAATGGTAATGGTACTGAAAATGAAAATGGCAATAGCAATGGAAATGGAAATGGGGGCGGTGTGAGCCCGGGCACTGCACCATCCGGAGATCCGAGCATCAAAGAAACGGACCAAGGGGTTCAACTGGGCGGCGGTGCGGTTACCGTGACCGAAGCTACCGAGTCTAATGGCCAATTGGTTGCCAAAGTAGTGCTGACCGGCGATAAGCTGGGGCAGGCATTGGACCTGTTGAAGAATAAGGCTGAAGCGAATCAAATCGTTGCCATCGACATTAGCGGAACGAAAGCGGCGACTGCTCAAGTGGAATTCCCGGCGGGCATCCTATCAGGTGCAGCGACTAAAACCCCGAATGCCGTGCTGTCCATACAAGGGAGTCATGTCGGGTATGAGCTTCCCTTGAGCGTGCTGAATTTGCAAAGCATCGTGCAAACCCTTGGAGTCCCGATAGAACAGGTAAAGGTTATCGTGACGATGGAGCAAGTAATCGGATCCCCAGCGGCTCCCATTGCGAATCAAGCGACTTCGTCCGGAATGACGCTGGTTGGTGATCCATACGAATTCTCCATCCGCGTCGAAGCAGGCGGCAAGAGCGTACTGGTTAACGATTTTGGAAACACGTTTGTGACCAGAACGATCACGCTGCCAGGAATATTTGACGTTAGTCAGCTGGCGGGTGTGCGATATGATTCGGAAACGAAGACATTTTACCCTGTTCCAACGATATTCTCGACAGTAAACGGCCAAACCCAGGCATCGATGGTTCGAAACGGAAACAGCATGTACGCCGTAGTCACTCATCAGAAATCATTCGAGGATTTAGCTAAGCATTGGTCCAAACAGGATGTAGAGTGGTTAGCTTCTAAAATGATCGTGCAAGGAATGACAGATTCGTCTTTCATGCCTGACGATTCGATTACAAGAGTACAGATCGCATCGTTGTTGGTACGGGCTTTCGGCTTGACTGAAGATCGCAAAGCCTCATCTTTCACGGACGTATCCGCAAATGACTGGTTTGCAGGCGCAGTAGGAGCTGCGGTAAAAGCAGGGCTAGTCAGCGGGTTTGAGGATCAAACGTTTCGTCCGAATGCTGTATTGACAAGAGAACAAATGGCCGTAATGGCATCCAGAGCCCTTGCGTTTGCCGGTAAGGAAGCTAGTTCGAACGGATCCGCAGGAGCGCTTGCTGCGTACGGCGATGCCGGTTCCGTCAGCGATTGGGCCAAATCGGCGTTCGCCCAACTGGTCCAGGCCGGTATTATGCAAGGAACTGCCGATACCGAGCTCGCTCCGGCTAAGACCGCGACCCGTGCACAAGCGGCCGTTGTAGTCAAGGGTCTGCTGCAAGCGGCGGGATATGTGAATAAATAATTGTAAGAAGCCTCTTTCCGAATCGAGTTTTCGGGAAGAGGCTTTTTTGAGATATCAGAAAGAATAAGTTCTTTACCGTACTGAAGCGTTTAGTGGTGCCCTCTTCGTTTACAGATCAGATATTTTTAGATTTCGGAGTGGAACCGGAGGTTCCCCTACTCGTAAGCTGAATAAATATGAATGTATAACATTCGTTGCGGACCTGAGATTCTTTATATGGAGAGATGAGTAGGTATATGATGACCTAACGGACACAGATGCCGCTATTTGTCCTGGAAAGTAACAAAAATAGCTAGTTGTAAGGGAATAACGGATCCTGTGTCCGCAACTACCCTTGAGAGGGGCAGAAACGGACGAATAACGGCTTCTGTGTCCGTAAGGACTCTTGAGAGCAGCGTTCAAGGATAGCTAAGGGCACGAAGTTGGTAGGAAGCGGACGCGAAGTGTACGGAAGACGTAACGCCTTGAAGGAAAGAAGTACAAGAGAGGGCAGGCAGATGGAGTGGAGAAGCGACAGCGTTCGCCTTTGTACTTGAATGCTCACACCTACATCTAAGATCAAGGCATTCAAGTACAACAGCGGTCGTAATCCCTCTGCCTACCTCCCCACGCGCCAAACTGAACGTAACGCCAAGGACAGTCCGGTATGCTTCCGGACGGTTTTTCTTAATTGGTTTGGAATGGATTCGTCTCAAAAATATAGTTTCCACCTGATTGGGAAAAACGAACTTTAAACGATAAGTGTCACAAAAATGTTCGCCTTTAAAGTTGACATGACCATGTTAACCTTGATAAACTAGGAGTGTAGAAAGCAATTCAACGTTTAATGAAATTTCTCGTATATCCTCGGGGATATGGCCCGAAAGTATCTACCCAAGAACCTTAAATTTTTGGACTACGAGTGAGCTGATATTCAAAGGGAATGAGTTCGATTCGGCGCTATGTCGAATCGGCCTTCCTTTTTTTCGCCTTCTTCCGAGCTTGGTGACTGAATTACTTCGCTGTACCAGTGCGGAAGATGTCGGAATTTAGCTTACGTCCATCGAGGGACACTTCGGTGGCATCAGTCCATGATATGACGAAATGTCTGTCGCTGGACTTTTTTCAATTTCAGAAGCAAAGAAGAGGGGAAATGCACATGGCGGCACTTGTCGGAGTCATTATGGGAAGCACTTCAGATTGGGAAACGATGAAGCATGCATGCGACATATTGGATGAGCTCGGTATCTCGTACGAGAAGAAAGTCGTTTCGGCGCATCGGACGCCGGACCTCATGTTCGAATATGCAGAGACGGCGATCGAGCGAGGCATTCGCGTTATCATCGCTGGAGCTGGAGGCGCGGCGCACCTTCCAGGTATGGTCGCTTCCAAGACGGTACTTCCCGTCATAGGCGTACCTGTGAAGTCATCGAGCTTGAACGGCCTCGATTCGCTGCTGTCGATCGTGCAGATGCCAGGCGGCGTGCCGGTGGCTACGGTAGCGATCGGCAACGCCGGAGCGACGAACGCCGGCCTCCTCGCCGCGCAGATCTTGGGGGTTAGCAGCCCCGACGTGCAGCGGAAGCTGGTCGAGCGCAGGGACAACACCCGTCTCAAGGTGTTGGAAAGCAGTGATCAGCTATGAGCGGACGGCAGTCGGGAGTAAGTAACAGCGGCGGCCGCCAGCTCTTGCCGGGCAGCACGATCGGCGTGCTGGGCGGCGGGCAATTAGGCCGCATGCTCGCTTTGGCGGGACGAAACATGGGATACCGTTTCGTCACGTTGGATCCGACGCCGGACGCGCCGTGCGGACAGGTGGCCGAGCAGATTGTGGCGGCCTACGACGATGCGGAGGCAGCTCGGAAGTTGGCGGAGAAGTCGGACGTCATTACGTACGAGTTCGAGAATGTGGATGCCGGCGTGGCGCAGATGCTGATGAGCGAGTCACACGTGCCGCAGGGCAGCAAGCTGCTGCACACGACGCAGCACCGGCTTCGTGAGAAGCGTGCTATCGAGGCTGCGGGCGTGAAGGTGGCACCGTATCGCGAGATCCGCAGCGCAGATGAGCTGCGTGAGGCGGTAGCCGCGCTCGGGACGCCATGTGTATTGAAGACAGCTACCGGAGGATACGACGGGAAAGGCCAATGGGTCATTCGCACATCCGACGAAGTAGTAGAAGCGTATAATTCGTTGAGCCAAGCTAAGACGGAACTCGTATTGGAGCAGTTCATCCGCTTCGAGAAAGAAATATCCGTGATAGTCGCTCGCAGCCCGCAAGGGGAGACGAAGGCGTTCCCGCCAGCAGAGAACATTCATGTACACAACATCCTGCACTTATCCATCGTTCCGGTGCGAGCAACAGACCCGGAAGTGCTGAAGCGTGCTGAACGGATGGCGATCCAGATTGCCGAGTCGCTTGAGATGGTAGGATTGCTCGCGGTGGAGATGTTCCTGACTGAAGACGGCGAACTGTTCGTGAACGAGCTAGCTCCGCGACCGCACAATTCGGGTCACTATACGATGGAGGCTTGCACCACTTCGCAGTTCGAGCAGCACGTGAGAGCGATTTGTAATTTGCCGCTCGGCCCGGTTGAACTGTTAACTCCAGTAGTTATGGTGAATCTACTCGGCGAGCACATTGCGCCCTTGATGGACTGGCTGCCTGAGCAACAAGGTCTTCCGGAAGGCGTAACCGCTAAGCTGCACTTGTACGGGAAGCACGAGGCGAAGGTGAAGCGCAAGATGGGGCACATCAATCTGCTCACACCTGATGTAGAACGAGCGATCCAATGGGTAAATGAATCACCAATATGGAAAAGCTAAGGGCATTGAACATCAAGCCCGTTAATGAATAGATCGCATTAAAGAAATAGGGATAGATTGGATCCGCACATTAACCTAAACGGAGGAAACACTCATGCTGCAGCGGTACAGTCGGCCAGAGATGGCGGCGATATGGACAGAAGAGAACAAGTTCAAGGCATGGCTGGAAGTGGAAATATTATCTTGTGAAGCATGGTCGGAGTTAGGAGTTATCCCTAAGGAAGACGTACAAGCACTTCGCGAGAAGGCTGGGTTCGACATTCCCCGCATTCTTGAGATCGAAGAAGAAACGCGCCACGATGTGATCGCATTTACTCGTGCGGTATCAGAAACGCTCGGCCCGGAGCGTAAGTGGGTCCATTACGGTCTCACTTCGACCGATGTCGTCGACACCGCGCTAGGGTACCTGATGCTGCAAGCGAACCAGATCATTGAGAAAGACCTCCTGAACTTTATCGACATCCTTCGCAACAAAGCGATTCAATATAAAAGCACGCCGATGATGGGCAGAACACACGGTGTACATGCTGAGCCGACTACCTTTGGTTTAAAGATGGCGCTGTGGTACGAAGAAATGAAGCGCAACTTGGAGCGGTTCCGCCATGCTGCTGAAGGCGTTCAGTTCGGTAAAATCTCCGGAGCCGTAGGCACGTATGCCAATGCCGATCCATTCCTTGAGCAATATGTGTGCGGGAAGCTTGGCACTAAGGCCGCTCCGATCTCGACCCAAACGCTGCAGCGTGACCGTCACGCTGAATATATCGCAACGATCGCCTTGATCGGCACATCGCTGGATAAGTTCGCGACCGAGATTCGCGCCTTGCAGAAGAGCGAGTTCCGCGAAGTGGAGGAGCCGTTCGCCAAAGGACAAAAGGGCTCAAGCGCCATGCCGCACAAGCGCAACCCTATCGGCTGTGAGAGCATTTCCGGATTGTCCCGTGTCATCCGTGGTCATATGGTTTCGGCTTACGAGAACGTTACACTGTGGCATGAACGCGATATCTCGCACTCTTCGGTAGAGCGGATCATTATTCCGGATTCCACGATCCTGATCAATTACATGCTGAACCGCCTGGGTAACATTATCAAGAACTTGACCGTGTTCCCGGACAACATGCTGCGGAACATGAGAAGCACATACGACGTTCCTTTCTCGGGCCGCGTGATGACGAAGTTGATTGACAAAGGTATTAGCCGCGAGCAAGCGTATGACACGGTACAGCCTAAGGCGATGATGGCCTGGGAACAACAGCGTTCATTCCGCGATATTGTGGAAGCTGATGCAGGTATTCGAGAGCAATTGACTCTGGAAGAGATCGCAGATTGCTTCGATCCTAGCTGGCATTTGAAGCACGTGGATACGATATTCAAGAAACTTGAACTGATTTAACAATAAATGGGCCCCGAGAAAGTAATCGGAATAAGCTTCGAAGCTATTCTTCACTTTCTTGGGAAAAATTGGGGAGGCCTGAGCGTGAGCGAGATACAAGCGATTTCCACGGCAACGGATTTGGTTAACGTTCCGATCAAGTACAAGGGCAAGGTACGGGAGATTTACGACTTGGGCGAGCACTACCTGATCGTGGTTACCGATCGGATCTCGGCCTTCGATTATGTACTATCCCCTGCGGTGCCGGATAAGGGCAATGTGCTGAACCAGATCAGCAAGTTCTGGTTCGAGGAGACGGCGGCCATTCAACCGAACCACGTCATCCATACGGATGTAGAGAAGCTCGCTGGTGTGTTGGTTGAAGGCAGCGCGGAAGTGTTGAAGAACCGCTTCATGGTGACGAAGAAGGCAGAGCGAATTGACATCGAATGCGTTGTGCGCGGCTATATTACTGGCGGTGGCTGGAGACAATACCAGCAAACAGGCCAAATTAACGGGATACCATTACCCAAGGGTCTTCGCAAGAACGAACGGTTCGAGCAGCCTATTTTCACTCCCGCGGCCAAGAACGATGTAGGTCATGACGAGGACATTCCATTCGAACGGATGGAGGAACTCGTAGGAGCGGAGCTTGCTGCTGAATTGCGGGAGAAGAGCTTGCGGCTATATGAGTACGCACATCAGTACTGCGAACAACGCGGCATCATATTGGCCGACACGAAGTTCGAATTCGGTATTGTTGACGGTAAGGTCATTCTGATCGATGAGGTGTTCACACCGGATTCCTCACGCTTTTGGGCCAAAGAGAAGTACGCGTACGACATTGAGATTGATGGAATGGACAAGGAACCGGTGCGGACGTATTTGTCACAATCGGGTTGGGATAAGAACAGCGAGCCAGATCCGCTGCCGACTGAAGTTGTAGAAGAGACTTCACGGCGATACCGCGATATTTTGAACCGATTGATTCGATAACATAACTGGGAGGACTAATATTCCATGATTAAAGCAACCGTATTTGTAACGATCAAAGAAAACGTGTTGGACCCGCAAGGTAATGCTGTACAAGGCGCTCTGCATTCGATGGGATTCTCGGAAGTGGGCAAGGTCCGCATTGGGAAATATATGGAGTTGGCACTGGATACGAATGACCGTTCTGTTGCGGAAGAGCGTGTGAAAGCAATGTGCGAGAAGCTGTTGGCGAACACCGTTATAGAAGATTACCGGTTCGAACTTTCCTAAAAGCCCCAAAAAGTGAAGCGAACCTGACGAAGCTTAATTCCTATTACTTTTCGGGGACCCCAGAGACGAGGGTCAGATCAAGGGAGGATCATCAAAATGAACTTTGCAGTGCTCGTGTTTCCGGGTTCGAACTGCGATATCGATTGTTTCAAAGCGGTAGAATCGACGATCGGCCAATCGGTTGATTACGTCTGGCATACCGCGACGGATTTGTCCAAATATGATGCGATTATCGTGCCGGGCGGTTTTTCTTACGGGGATTATTTGCGGTGTGGGGCGATCTCGAGGTTTGCTCCGGTTATGAATGAAGTGGTGAAAGCAGCTGAGCAAGGCAAGTATGTACTGGGAATCTGCAATGGGTTCCAAATTCTGTTGGAGTCGGGGTTGCTGCCAGGCGCTATGCTGCGCAATCAGACGCTCAAATTCCGCTGTCACTCTTCGGTATTGCGCGTGGAGAACACGAACACTCCGTTCACGACGCAATATGCAGCAGGCGAACAGATCGACATTCCGATTGCGCATGGTGAAGGCAACTATTACTGCGATGCGGACACGTTGGCAGAGCTGAAGGCGAACAATCAGATCGTGTTCCGTTATGCGGTGGACAACCCGAACGGCTCGGTTGACGATATAGCAGGTATTTGCAACAAACAGGGGAACGTATTGGGCATGATGCCGCATCCGGAGCGCGCGGTTCACCAACTGCTCGGCTCGGAAGACGGGAAGCGGATGTTTACATCGATCTTGAACGCATGGAGGGAGAAACATGGCACAGCAGTTATCGGTTAAGGAGCCTACAGCGCAGCAAATCGCGGAGCAAAAAATCTATAAGCAAATGGGCGTGTCGGATGCCGAATACGAGCTGATTTGCGGGTTTCTAGGCCGGAATCCGAACTACGTAGAGATTGGCGTATTCAGCGTCATGTGGTCCGAGCATTGTTCTTATAAAAATTCGAAGCCGCTGCTTCGTCGCTTCCCGACGACTGGACCTCGCGTTCTGATGGGACCGGGCGAAGGCGCGGGTATCGTAGATATTGGCGATAATCAAGCGGTTGTGTTCAAGATCGAGAGCCACAATCACCCATCCGCTATCGAGCCGTTCCAAGGCGCAGCTACCGGGGTTGGCGGCATTATTCGGGATATTTTCTCCATGGGTGCGCGTCCGGTAGCCTCGCTCAACTCGCTTCGCTTCGGTTCGCTGAAGAACGATCGTGTGAAGTATTTGTTCGAGCATGTCGTATCCGGTATTGCCGGTTATGGCAACTGTATCGGAATTCCGACCGTCGGCGGAGAAGTTACGTTCGATGAGAGCTATGAAGGTAACCCGCTCGTCAATGCGATGTGTGTGGGCTTGATCGATCACGACAAAATCCAAAAAGGTGTTGCGCAAGGGATCGGCAACCCTGTGTTCTACGTAGGTCCGGCAACGGGGCGCGACGGTATTCACGGAGCTACATTTGCTTCCGAGGAGCTGACGGCTGAATCTGAAGCTAAGCGTCCTGCGGTACAAGTGGGCGACCCCTTCATGGAGAAGCTCGTATTGGAATCGTGTCTCGAGTTGATTAACTCCGGCATCGTCGTCGGAATTCAAGATATGGGAGCGGCAGGACTCACTTGCTCTAGTGCTGAGATGGCGAGCAAAGCCGGTAACGGTATGGAGCTATATCTCGATGAGGTGCCGCAGCGTGAGACAGGCATGACACCTTACGAGATGATGTTGTCCGAGTCCCAAGAACGTATGTTGTTCGTTGTATTGCCGGAGCATGAGGCTCAGGCTAAGGAGATTTTTGAACGTTGGGGCTTGATCTGTGCGAAGGTTGGGAAAGTAACGGATGACGGCCGATTGAAATTGTTCCACGGCGGAGCGATGGTGGCTGATATGCCGGTTAAAGCGCTTGTAGACGAGTGTCCGGTATACAACAAGCCTTCCAAAGTTCCTGCATACTATGAAGCAAGTGCATCCATCGACACGACGCGTTATGCGGAAGTGATTGACCTGGACGATGCCTTGAAGCAGATTCTGGCTTCGCCTACGGTAGCGAGCAAGGAATGGGTGTACAATCAGTACGATTATATGGTTCGCACGGAAACTTACGTTCAACCAGGATCTGACGCCGCTGTAGTAGGTGTCCCAGGAACGCGTAAGGCGTTAGCGATGACTACGGATTGCAATGGACGTTTCGTCTACCTCGATCCTGAAGTGGGCGGTAAGATCGCGGTCAGTGAAGCTGCGCGGAACATCGTATGCTCCGGTGCTGAGCCACTGGCGATCACAGACAACCTGAACTTCGGGAACCCGGAGAAGCCTGAGATTTTCTGGCAGTTGGAAAAAGCAGTCGACGGGATGGCAGAAGCTTGTCGTCAACTGGATGCGCCGGTTATTGGCGGTAATGTCAGCTTGTACAACGAGAATGCCAAGGGTGCGATCTATCCAACACCGGTTGTTGGTATGGTCGGTTTGATTCATGATCATGACCATATCACGACACAGGGCTTTAAGAAAGATGGCGATGTGATCTTCGTATTGGGCGATACTCGGACCGAGTTGGGTGGTACGGAGTTCCAGAAGGTGCTGCATGGCGTGACTGAGGGCCGTCCTCCGGTGATCGACTTGGATGTTGAGAAACGGTTGCTAAGTACAGTACTGAAGGCCATTCAGCAAGGGCTTGTCGCTTCGGCGCATGACTTGTCTGATGGCGGACTTGCTGTTGCCTTGGCGGAAAGCTGCATTAGCGGCAAACGCGGAGCTGCTGTGAATGTAGCGACTGATCTGCGTGCTGATCACATGTTGTTCAGCGAGAGCCAATCTCGAATCTTGTTAAGTGCTTCGCCCGACAAGGCTGCTGAATTACAGCGGTTTGTAAGTGAGCAAGGGGTACCAGTGTCTGAACTGGGTAAAGTAATAGGCAACCAACTCGACATCACCGTCAATGGTAAAGCGGCCGTTAGTTCTCCGGTCGCTGAGCTGGAGAAAGTCTGGAAGGATGCGATTCCATGCTTGATGCAGTGAGAACGCCAAGCGGATTATGGACGGGACGCTATTATAACGAAGGCATCACCAAGGAAAACTTGTTCGATAAATTGAAAGAAGAATGCGGCGTCTTCGGGGTGTACGGACATGATGAAGCGTCGCAGCTATGCTATTACGGGCTTCATGCTTTGCAGCACCGCGGTCAGGAGAGCGCGGGCATCTGCACGACAGACGGCGAGAAGTTCAATTACCATCGGGATATGGGGCTTGTCAAGGAAGTGTTCGACAACGACAAGTTGTCGTCGTTGACCGGGAATGTCGCCATCGCGCATGTGCGCTATTCGACAGCAGGCGAGAGCAAGCTGGTCAATGCACAGCCGCTCGTGTTCAAGTACCGTGAAGGCGATCTGGCGATCGCCACGAACGGGAACATCGTGAATGCGCCGGAAATTCGCCGCAACCTGGAACGTCAAGGTTCAATCTTCCAGACGACGAGCGACACCGAAGTCGTAGCGCATCTTATCGCACGCTCTCAGCATGACGATATCGAGCTCGCCGTCAAGGAAGCACTGCAGCAGTTGAACGGTGCTTACGCGTTCCTGTTCATTACCCGCGATAAGTTCATTGCGGCCTTGGACCCGCATGGCTTGCGTCCGTTCGTTATGGGACGCTTGGGCGACGCCTATATATTCGCCTCCGAGACATGCGCGTTCGACGCTGTCGGCGCGACTTATGTGCGCGACGTGGCGCCGGGTGAGCTGCTGGTGTTGGACAAGAACGGGCTGAAGGAAGATCGCTATGCCGAGATGAAGCAACGGGCGATCTGCTCGATGGAATATATCTACTTCTCGCGTCCGGATAGCGATATCGATGCGATTAACATTCACAGCGCGCGCAAGCGGATGGGCCGCCAGCTGGCGATTGAGTCGTTCGTCGACGCCGATGTCGTGACCGGTGTGCCGGATTCAAGCATCTCAGCTGCGATCGGTTATGCCGAGCAGACGGGCATCCCGTACGAGCTTGGGTTGATCAAGAACCGCTACACGGGCCGGACGTTCATCCAGCCGAGCCAAGAGTTGCGCGAGCAGGGCGTGAAGATGAAGTTGAGCGCTGTGCGCAAGGTTGTCGAGGGCAAGCGCGTCGTCATGATCGACGACTCGATCGTTCGCGGCACAACGTCCTTGCGCATCGTCAATCTGCTTCGCGAAGTGGGAGCGAAGGAAGTGCATGTGCGCATCTCCTCGCCGCCGTTCAAGAACCCTTGCTTCTACGGCATCGACACACCGGATCGCAAAGAGCTTATCGCTTCGTCGAAGACGATCGAAGAGATTCGTCAGGCGATCAACGCCGACTCGCTGCACTTCTTGAGCAAGCGCGGCTTGCTTGACAGCATCGGCCGCCCCGGCAATGAACTGAACGCCGGGCATTGCACCGCGTGCTTCGACAATCAGTTCCCGACCGAAGTCGGCGACCCTCAAGCCGTGCGCTTCGGCACCGACTGGAAGTAACCTATTTAAAAATATAAAAATCCCGAGCCGGGATTAATGCTTTCTTTGGCATTTTGCCGTTAGGTGTTGTTGCTTCGCTTCAGCGGAGAAAGTTGAAGGGTGGAGCGGCGACCTTTGTAGTTGGTTTCCTACCGATAAATGGTTTATTGGATCAGAGGAACCAACTACAACTGAGCGCGGAGGCTTTCAACTTTCGGAGCGCTGCAACCGCACCATCACCTATCTAAACCTGCCAACAAAAGCATAATATCCGGCTCCTAACGGAGGCAAAGCATGTCGGACGCATACAAACAAGCGGGAGTGGACATCGCCGCAGGCAACGAAGCGGTCGTCCGGATGAAGAAACACGTGCAACGGACGTTCCGTCCGGAAGTGCTGACTGAGCTGGGCGGCTTCGGCGCCTTGTTCGGCTTGAACAAGGACAAGTACGACGAGCCGGTGCTCGTATCCGGGACAGACGGCGTAGGGACGAAGCTGAAGCTCGCCTTCGCGATGGACAAGCATGACACGATCGGCATCGATGCCGTCGCCATGTGCGTCAACGATGTAGTCGTAGCGGGCGCGGAGCCCTTGTTCTTCCTGGATTACCTCGCTTGCGATAAGGTGATCCCAGAGAAGATCGAAGCGATTGTTAAAGGGATCGCGGACGGCTGTTCGCAAGCAGGCTGCTCCCTGATCGGCGGCGAGACGGCCGAAATGCCAGGTATGTACGGCACAGGCGAATACGACATCGCCGGATTCACCGTAGGGATCGTCGATAAGAAGAAGATCATCGATGGCTCAACAATTGCTCCAGGTGATGCTGTCATCGGGCTTGCTTCGAGCGGTGTGCATAGCAATGGGTTTTCCCTTGTTCGTAAGCTTCTGCTTGAAGACAAAGGATACAGTCTGCATGAACCAGTAGAAGGACTAGACGGCAGGTTGGGTGACGTGCTCTTGGCTCCAACCCGTATATACGTGAAGCAAATTCTCGCTATGCTAGAGAAGTTGCAAATTAAAGGCATGGCTCACATTACCGGCGGTGGATTCCTGGAGAACATTCCTCGCGTTCTGCCCGCTAATGTGAATGCGCACATTGAATACGGCTCATGGCCGATATTGCCGATCTTCAACTTGCTGCAGCAAGCTGGATCGGTCAGCAATAATGACATGTTCCGCACGTTCAACATGGGCATTGGCATGGTTATCGTCGTACCGGCCGACCAAGCCGACGAAGCGATTCGCATCGCCGAGGCGCAAGGGGAGCAAGCATACCGGATCGGAACCGTTACACCTGGTGAGCAGATTGTAACGTTCAACGGAGCGGTGGTATGACACAGAATAACGCGGATTCCGTTCGGGTAGAAGCAGGATTGGATCAAGCGTCTGGCGTAATCCAGGCGGCAATTGGCTCAAATTCAGCGACATCTGCCAACGGGTCGGCCAAGCCGTTCCGCATCGCTGTGTTCGCGTCGGGTAACGGCTCTAACTTTCAGGCACTGGTTGATGCCGTCACAGCAGGGAAGCTCGATGTAGCCATCGAGCTTCTTGTGTGCGACAAGCCGCAAGCGAAGGTGGTTGAGCGCGCTGCGCAAGCAGGGGTGAACAGCTTCGTGTTCCGCCCCAAGGAATACGATTCCCGTGAAGCTTACGAAGCGGAGATCATGCGGCGGCTGCAGGAGCGAGAGATTGACCTGATCGTGTTAGCCGGCTATATGCGGATCATCAGTTCAACATTGGTTGAACCGTATTTTGGTCGGATCATTAATATCCACCCTGCGCTGTTGCCTGCCTTTCCTGGTGTGAACGGAATTCAGCAAGCAATCGAATACGGAGTGAAGCTGTCCGGTGTGACTGTTCACTTCGTTGACGGAGGCATGGATACGGGGCCGATCATCGCCCAGCGAGCCGTGGAAGTCTCGAACGATGACACGGTTGACACGCTTGGTGACAAGCTGCACCGGATCGAACACGAGCTGTACCCTGCTGTCATCGCGGCAATCCGTGCAGGCCGAGTCAAGCTTGAAGGCCGGCATGTGAAAGTGTACGAGTAACAATGACTGTGCAAGCCAAGCTTACTTCGGCTCAGATCGGGATCAGAAATAGCGGAACTTTTTTCCGCTATTGCACGCCAAGACAATTATTCAGCTTAGCAAACTCAAAACGATTAAGGACGTGAATAAGAAGATGACAGCCTCATCCAAGCAAGAATTGGCCCTGCGTTACGGGATGAATCCGCATCAGAAGCAAGCGAAGATTTACAACGAGCATGGCGATCTGCCTCTGCGCGTCGTAAACGGCGATCCTGGCTTCATCAATCTGCTCGACGCACTCAACAGCTTCCAGCTCGTCCGCGAGCTAAGACAAGCGACTGGCCTCCCGGCGGCCGCTTCGTTCAAGCACGTCAGCCCAGCGGGTGCAGCGGTGTATGCGCCAATGAGCGAAGAGCTGAAGAAAGCCTACTTCGTAGAAGGCCTCGAGCTGTCCGAGCTCGCCACTGCATACGCTCGCGCTCGCGGTGCAGACCGCATGTCGTCGTTCGGCGATTGCGCCGCACTTAGCGACATCGTAGACGCTTCCACAGCGATGCTGCTGAAGCGCGAAGTATCCGACCTCGTAGTGGCCCCTGGCTACACGGAAGAAGCGTTGGAAATTCTGAAAGCGAAGAAGAACGGCGGCTTCCTCATCCTTGAGATCGATCCAGACTATGTTCCGGACCCGATCGAACGCCGCAACCTGTTCGGCCTCACAATGCAGCAAGAGCGTAACAACGGTGTGCTTGACCCTTCCGTGTTCGAGAAGATTGTAACGAACAATCAAGACCTGCCAGATTCGGCGAAGCGCGATATGCTGGTAGCCTTGATTACATTGAAATACACACAATCCAATTCCATCTGCTACGCACTCGATGGCCAGACGATCGGCATTGGCGCTGGTCAGCAATCGCGTATCCACTGCACACGTCTAGCGGGCGACAAAGCCGACCGCTGGTACTTACGTCAACACCCAAGCGCGCTGAACATGCAATTCCGTGCCGGACTAGCTCGTCCAGAGAAGAACAATGCGATCGACTTGTGGTTGGAAGACGAGTTGACCCCAGTAGAAGAAGCAAGCTGGAGAGAAAGCTTCGCTGAGGTACCTCGTCGATTGACGCGGGAAGAGAAGCGCGAATGGCTGAACGGGCTAACTGGCGTATCCTACGGCTCCGATGCGTTCCTGCCATTCCGCGACAATCTGGACCGGGCAAGCCGCAGCGGTACGAAGTATGTGATTCAAGCCGGCAGCTCCATGCGCGACGAAGAGGTTGTGAAGGCCGCCAACGACTATAACATGGTCATGGTCTATTCCGGCGTCCGGTTATTCCATCACTAGAGAGGGGCAATGTACGAATGGCAACGAACTGGAGCGATATCGCACAGAACCATATTAGCGCCCTGGAAGCGAATAGCTACCCTGGACGCGGCATCATCATCGGATTGACACCTGACGGAACACGTCTGTTGCAAGTATACTGGATCATGGGCCGCAGCGAGAACAGCCGCAATCGGGTATTCATCGGGGAGGACAACGGATTCCTCCGTACAGAAGCCAAAGATCCAGCCAAGCTGTCCGATCCATCACTGATCATTTACTACCCGCTCAAACATAAGGGCAGTGCTCATATCGTGACGAACGGCGATCAGACGGATACGATCTATGACGCTCTTCTGTCAGAGGGTACGTTCGAGCAAGCTCTTGCACGCCGCACATACGAGCCGGATGCTCCCAACTTCACGCCACGTATCTCGGGGATTGCCGACATTCAGGACGAACAGTTCACGTACAAGCTGTCGATTCTGAAAACAAATAACAACGATCCAGCGCAAACGCAGCGCCACTTCTTCACTTACGAGAAGGCGATTGCCGGCTTTGGCCACCTGATCCATACGTATTCCGCTGACGGCAATCCGTTGCCTTCCTTCCAAGGCGAGCCCGTTCTTGTGCTGCTGCAGGACAGCATCGAAGCTACGGCCAACTACTACTGGGATAAGCTGAATGAAGAGAACCGTGTGTCCTTGTTGGTCAAATCCATTCGCTTGACAGATGGTGCAACGGAACTGAAAATCATCAATAAATTTTAGTGGAAAATAGGGGAAAACGGAGGATGACACGGTGAATATTCTCGTAGTCGGCAGTGGGGGAAGAGAGCATACGATCATCTGGGCGCTTCAGAAGAGCCCGCGTATTGCCAAGATATACTGTGCCCCAGGTAATGCAGGGATCGCCGCACTGGCGGAATGCGTACCGCTTCAAGTGAATCAATTCGAGGAACTGAGCCAGTTTGCACTTGAGCAGCACATTGACCTCGTCGTAATCGGACCGGAAGACCCGCTGTCTGACGGTATTGTAGATTACATGGAAGCCAAAGGGCTGAAGGTGTTCGGGCCGAACAAGAAGGCAGCGATCATCGAGGCGAGCAAAGTGTTCACGAAGCAATTGTTCCGCGATTACAACATCCCTACCGCAGCTTACGAGTCATTCGACAATTACGACAAAGCGCTCGCTTACCTTCGTAAGCAAGCAACACCGATCGTGATCAAGGCCGATGGGTTAGCAGCAGGGAAAGGCGTTATTATCGCTCATACGATGGAAGAGGCAGAAGATGCCTTGAAGCAAATCATGGTGGACAAGATTTTCGGGAAAACCGGCGATCAGGTTGTCATTGAGGAGTTCCTAAGCGGGCAGGAAATGTCGATCTTATCGTTCGTAGATGGAGAAGTGGTCAAGCCGATGATGCCATCGCAGGACCATAAGCAGATCTTCGACGGAGACAAAGGGCCGAATACCGGAGGTATGGGAACATACAGCCCGGTACCGCATATCCCGCAATCTCTGATCGATGAGGCGATCGAGACGATTATTAAGCCAACCGCTGTTGCGATGGTGAAGGAAGGCCGCCCGTTCCGGGGTGTGCTGTTCGCTGGACTGATGATGACGTCGAATGGACCGAAGACGATTGAGTTCAACGCTCGCTTCGGTGACCCGGAGACTCAAGTCGTATTGTCGCTTCTGGAATCGGACTTACTGGATATTTTCCTTGCTACGGTTGAAGGGAAGCTAGCAGACGTCGATATTCAATGGAGCACGGACTCGGCGGTATGTGTAGTCATGGCATCCGAAGGATACCCCGGCAGCTATCCGAAGGGAGTGCCGATTGAAGGCTTGGATCAAGTCGAGCAGTCCGTCGTCTTCCATGCGGGAACCGCTTCGAAGGACAATCAGATCGTCACCAATGGCGGTCGAGTGCTTGGAGTGACGGCCAGAGGTGCTTCTATCGCAGAAGCGCGCGAACGTGCCTATGCCGATGTGGAGCGCATCCACTTCGCAGGTCACCAATATCGTACGGACATCGCCGTTAAGGCGCTTGTATAGACGTTTCGAGCAGAACGCAGCACGGTACCATTTCACAATGGTGCGGTGCTTTTTTTCTTATCGTAAAATTAATCGTTCACTCGAACTCGTTCTTCTCATACTTCTTTCTCCGCTTATAGACGAACCGAATGGCAACAACCAATAGCACAATCAGGAAGATCGATAAGGCATAGTCATAGAGTACGTTGGTGAAGATGTTCATTCCGAATGACCTCCATTTCAGCTCTGAGTAATTTAATCTTAGATTGCTCTATTGTTCAGCAAAACATGTTGCTTGGCCAAATTCCAAGGTATGATTTGTCTGCAGCATGATACAATAGTAATAGAATTGGAGGGATTTGGATGAATGTACAAGACAAGCAGACGATGACGGGGATGGATACGACGTACAACGCGCCATTTCACAAACTGCTTCGCATGTTCACGCTTTCGTTACTCATCTCGTTCGTAGGCTCATGGGTAGGGATGTACACCCCGCCGGCGTTGTTTCTACCGCTTGTCGTAGTGGAGTTGGTTCTGCTGATTGCAGCATTCTTCATTCGACGAAGAGGTAAAGCGATCGGTTATGGCTTCGTGTTCGCATTCTGCTTCATCAGCGGGATTACGGTATTCCCGAGCATTGCTTACTACGCCTCAGTCGGCGGTTCTTCTCTCGTGTCGTCGGCCTTCTTGTTGACCGGGATCATATTCGGGGGACTGACCCTCTATGCGTATTATTCCCGAACAGACTTTAGCTTTCTGGGCGGTTTTCTGACGATTGGCATTCTTGTCCTGATCGGATTCAGCCTTGTAGGATTGTTCACAGGCGGGTTTGGGGGTACACTGGGGCTGATGATTGCTGCAGGCGGTGTGTTGATCTTCTCCGGCTTCATTTTGTACGACATTTCGCAATATAAGCATGGCTTGCCTGACGAGGCGATTCCGATGGCCGTGCTCAATCTGTATTTGAACTTCATCAACTTGTTCCTCTATTTGCTCCGGCTGCTCGGCATCTTATCCAGGGACTAGACCAGACGACTATTGATGTTGATGCCCTCAGTCTTTCTCGCGTATGGTGACCCTGCTCTGGTCTCGGAGCCCGATAGCAGGTATGCCCGATTTCTCACAGCACTAGCGGTTCGTCTATCCAAGCCACAAGCTATTGTGATTGTCAGCTCACATTGGGTGCATCCGGTGCAGCA
Organism: Paenibacillus sp. P4_E11; assembly: GCF_056401635.1. Taxonomy (NCBI): domain Bacteria; kingdom Bacillati; phylum Bacillota; class Bacilli; order Caryophanales; family Paenibacillaceae; genus Paenibacillus; species Paenibacillus sp. P4_E11. Next base: position 21,154 of record NZ_JBFUIX010000049.1, read on the forward strand.
AATTACGGGGGCAACGGACCTGGCGACGCTACATGACTTTGGGGATTCAATCCCTGCTTCGAGCGAACTGAATCACGTTCAGTACCCGGCAAAGGGCAATATCCTGCTGAGCTTAGATATACAGAGCCGATTGGCCGCGGACAGCATGAGGGCAGAGATCGATGACCATAGAGGATTGGATCACGGGGCGTGGATGCTGCTTCGGCTCCTGTACCCATCTGCACGTATTCCGGTTGTAGCGCTGTCGGTCAATCCCAGACTGGTACCCGAGGAACATTATCGAATTGGTCGTGCGTTGCAAGGCTTGCGACAGCAGGGGGTGCTGATCGTGGGATCAGGTGCTACCAGGCCTAGGCTATCGCAAGAACTACAACCACAACCACAACCGCAGCAGTCACATCATGCTGGAAGAAGCAGCTCCAATCAAGCGTCGGTACTCTTCGACAATTGGCTGGATGAACGGATTCAGCTGTGGGACTTGGAGGGGCTGTTCGACTACGAACATCGAGCGCCTCACGTCATGCAGGCGGGGGCTAGAGAGCATCTCGCTCCTCTCTTGATCTGCATGGGTGCCGGGGAGCCGGAGTTGAAGGGAAGGCGGATATATAGGGAGTATCCATTCGGTCTCTCGGGTATGAGTCTGATCTGTTGGAAGTTTGGTTAAGTAATAAGGCCTGTCGGACCCTTCAAAGGGATACCGGCAGGCCTATTCATTTACAGGGGAGAAGGAGAGCTGCTGTAGCCGGAGGAAAAGCCAGGAGCCGCAGCAGGCTGCTGCTGTTGCTGCTGGTACTGCTGTTGTTGCTGTTGCTGGGAGTCGCCTTGCTTGGCCTTGTCTTCTTCCGTCGACTTTACTTCCATACGGCTGTTGCCCTGGAAAACCCCGCCTTCATCAATCACGAGCGATTGTGAGGTTGTATTGCCGTACACGCGGCCGGACTGCATAATCCGTACGCTGCCCTTGGTCACAATGTTGCCATTCACGGTCCCTGCGATAATGACGTTCCGGGCGCTGATGTTGGACTTCACAACGCCTTTCTCCCCAACGGTGACGTCTCCCGCACTTTCGACGTTGCCTGTAATCTGACCTTCTATGCGTATACCAGCGTCAGATTTGATCTTGCCTTCGAATAGGGTGCCTTCGCCAATTAATGTGTCGGTCGTGTTCGGATTCATCTTGGACGACTTGCTCTTGAACATCTATTATTCTTCCTTTCTCGTCTCTTTCAAATAAGGTCGAGGGTCAATCGTTTCCCCGTTCTTGATGACACCATAATGCACATGATTACCGGTACTGCGCCCGGTCGAGCCCATAAGACCGATCTGCTGCCCCTTCTTCACCTTGTCGCCCTTGGCTACGAGATACTTATTCAGGTGCATGTAGCGGGTCTTCAACTCGCCTGTGTGCTCCACAATAATGTTGTTTCCCCCTGTGTTGTCCCATCCTACGGATACGACCATCCCGTCTGCTGTCGCGTATACCGGGTCGTTCAGCTTTCCGGCAATATCCATTCCATTGTGGAAACTAGGCGTATTCGTGAAAGGGTCGATCCGCAGTCCGAAGACGGAAGAGATCGTACGGGAATTCGTCGGCCAGATCGTAGGCGTAACAGCGAGCTGTTGCTGAGCTTTTTGCACCAACTGTTTCGTTTGCGTTAAGCTGCCGTACAGTCCGTTCATCTCACTCTCCAGGCTAACAAAGCTCTGTGAAGTTTCGGTCACGAATTCGTAAAAGTCTTCACTTGTGATCGACCTGGAATCGCCACCGATTCCTTGAGAGTCTGTCAATGGAGATGACGTTCCATTCGTTCGGCCAGGAGCAGTCTGCTTGAGAGCAATGCCGCCAGTCAGTGATTTCATCTCGTTCTCGAGCTTCTTCAGCTCCTCGATCTTGCCCTTGACCTCATCGGCTTGTTGCGATAGACGGATCAAGTCCTTCTGGAGATGTTCAATCGTATCGTTCTTCTCCAATACCGTGAGCGTATACTCTTGCGTCTGGTCGGTTAACTTCCCCTGCAGAAGCTCTGTCGTATTGATACTGCGCACTTGCCCTTTATACAAGGAAAGCGTTAACGAGATCAAGATCGCAAGCCCGACGCCTACCACAAGAAATGTCCATACCGGCATGCGGAACCGCACGACGTTGCTGTTCGCATCGGCAATCACCATGAAAGTGAGCCTTGTCCTCAACCATTTCAACCGCTTTTTCTTCATGCATACTCTCCATGCTGGTAAAATGTTATAGCTTGACTTCTGTATTCGGCACTAATAGGCTAAAAACCTCCACGACATTAGAACTATTTTTGTTATTATTTGGCGAAAAAAAGAGGATTTTAATATTTAAAATCGAAAAGTAAGAGGATGTAGATTCACATGGCACATTCGATGAAGGGAAGAACTAATTCATGATCAAGCTGGCTGGCATAGATGTTGGCAACGATAGCATCAAAATCGCACTAGACGGCGCAACTGAGCCGATCATCGTACCTAATATCGTGGCTCCCGGGTATGAGCGACATATACTACAAGAGGAAGACTCGCCCCTGAAGGCGATGGATGTTATGATCCACAGCCCGAAGCTCGCCAAGAACAACCAACGGTACTTTGTAGGCTTGCTTGCGACGGAGAATGAAGACAGCATGGAGCTGGAGGAGACCGATAATAAGGCGATGTCTGATCAGTCGCTTATCGTGGCGCTCACAACGCTTGCATATGCAGGACTTATGTCCCAGTCCTTCGGAACTAGCGGATACAACACCCCGGATGAAGTGGAATACATCGTCGGCACAGGTTTGCCGGTTCGGACTTATGCGAGATTCCACCGGACGTTCGAGGAGCGACTGGTTGGCGAACATGAGGTAACATTCCTGTCCACGCCACAGCTGCGCAATCGCAAGGTGAAGGTCATAATCCGCCAGGCAATCGTATCGATCGAGGGTGCGGCAGCATTATACAACATGGCCACTTACGATAATCTGCAGGTGAAGGACGAAGAGCTGTACTACGGCTGTATCGGGATATGCGAGATGGGTGCGCTCACGACCGACTTCCCTGTGTTGAAGCGGATGAGCATCGACAATCAATTCAGTACAGGGGAACAGATGGGACTGGCCACATACTTGGACCCAATCATTCGCGATGTAGAGGACATGTACGGGTACCGCTTCCCTAGCAGGGCCAAGCTCGTGCAGCGTGTCAAGAAGCGTGACTTCACGATTCAGCGTATTGGTGAGGGGCAAGCGGATATTAAGCCGATCGTCGATCAATACTTCAACCGGGCCGCCCAACGAATTGTGGACCTGATCAAGAAACGGTGGAAGAAGTCCCCCGATATCCAATGCTTCTATGTCATCGGCGGGGGTGCAGCTGCGCTCAAGCCCTACATTCTGGAAGCGTCCGGTTCGATCCGCCTGCGGTTCGTCGAGGACAGCGAACTGCAAAATGTGTACGGGTATTTGAAGCTGGCGAAGAGCAAGTCGAACCAATCCACGGCCGTCGGCTAGTCGTATACGGGGTTATTTTATCAGAATTGTGGGCATACTAACCTAACAATAAGTGGATTGTACTGTGAGGTGTATGTTCGGATGTATAATATTATCGGAGTCGCCGTAGGCGGAGGAATCGCAGCGCTCCTGGATTTACTACAGCTTATATTGGAATAATGGGCAAGTGCCTATAAGAAGCCTCGGAACGAGTTGTCGATTGCAGACAGCAAGTTCTGGGGCTTCAATCGTTCCGGGGCAGGTTTACGGATCAATCAGATGAAGAGCCTTTATCATCATGAAACAGGTTAATTTGGTTGAATATGCATTGACATGAACCCGGATAATGTGGTTTACTATAATTAGTTATTTAGATAATTCTCTAAATATACAATTAAAAGTTGCATGAGCATAAGAAGGGGGTCAGCATGTCACTCAACGATACGTTCAAGGCGCTGTCTGATCCAACCAGGCGCAAAATACTCGACTTGCTGAAGCAACGGGATATGACAGCTGGTGAAATCGCCGATCATTTTCAAATGACGAAACCTAGCATCTCGCACCATCTGAACTTGCTGAAGCAGGCGGAGCTTGTGTGGGATGAGCGGAAGGGCCAGCACATGATGTATTCGCTGAACACAACGGTGTTCCAGGACTTGATGAAATGGGTGCTGCAATTCAACAGTGAAGGGAAAGATGACAGATGAAACATAATGTGATTGCAATCTTGATGTGGGTGGTGGCCATAGCGCTAAGTGTATTGGCTTATCCGTTGTTGCCGGAACAGTTGCCAATCCACTGGGGGCCGAGCGGAGAAGTGGATGGTTACTCGTCGAAGGCATTAGGTGCCATGTTCTTGCCTGGTATGATGGTTCTTGTGTTCTTCTTGACCAGGGTGGTGCCCAAGTTCGATTCCAAGAAGAAAAACTACCCAAGACTCCTGGGGAGTCTGAACGTGATCATGTTGGCTACACTGGCACTTCTGCTCGTGGTTCACGTGGTAGTGATTGGAACTGGGCTCGGGTACGATATCTCGATGCCGGTGGTCATGACGGTAACGCTCGGCGCATTATACGTAGTGATGGGCAATGTGATGCCGCGGTTCAAGCATAATTACTCCATGGGCATTCGCACCCCGTGGACGCTCGCCAGCGAGCCGGTATGGGCGAAGTCTCATGCGGTCGGTGGCAAAGTTTTTTTCTTCGGTGGCTTTCTACTCATGGCTTGCGCGCTTTTACCGGGTAGCTTCATGATGCCAGTTACGATCGTTGTGTTGCTCGGTATCCCGCTTAGTACGGTCATTATTTCTTATTACTATTACAAACACCCGTGAATGTAACAGGAAGAATACCCAAGTCCATGCTGATTGCAGCGTGGGCTTTTTTTGGCTGTCGATTCATTGTTGATGAAGGCAAAAACGGCTGTTCCAAGTGAAAAAGGACCCTTTTAGCTCAAACATCTTGTTTGAACCTCTCTGATTGTATATGGGATTGAGCGGTGGGAGGTTCAAGCCAAAACTCGCCAGGGTCCTCTTTTTCACTTTCCACTCCTCTTGTCCACAGTTAATCGACAGCCTCAAAAACCGTCTTACAGCACGAGATTCGCTCGCCGGGGGAGCTGTAAGACGGAAAAATCGTCTTACAGCACGGGAATCGCCCGTCGGAGGAACTGTAAGACGGAAAAACCGTCTTACAGAGCGAGATTCCATCGCTGGGGGAGCTGTAAGACGGAAAAACCGTCTTACAGCTTGAGGTTTGCTCGCTGGAGGAATTGTAAGGCGGGAAAACCGTCTTCAAATCTCCTGAAACAGAATTAAAATGAATAAAACCGAAAAATAATGATAAATTCGTTGACAAAACAGAAACAAGGGGAATAATCTGGAGCTGGAACTCGTATTTTTTACGAGGAAAAGGAGAGGATCGAATGCCGGAATTGGCCAGCAACTATTCGCCACAGCTCATATCATTATTGGAGCAAAATCGCGTAGATGTAGAGTGGATCAAACTAGGTCGATGGGATGTATTCCAACAGGAGTATCTAATTGCCCGTCCTCACCGGCCGATCTTATTGCATTGCTTACCGCATGCCGCGAAAGCTTCCTTCGAGGACATCCAGTGGAAGGAGCTGAATGAAGCAATCCGAGCTTGTCGATCCCCGCATATAGCGTTGCATTTGGCAGCTCTCGCCTCCGATTGGGACACTCCCCCTACATCCGATGAGCAGATTGTGGATAGAATGATTTCCGGTGTCAGGCTGTGGAAACAACAGCTGGAGATCCCATTACTGCTGGAAAATGTACCGTATTACGGGTTCAGAGGAACGCTGCGATGTGCAACCGATYCTGAAGTCATCACCCATATTTGCGACCGCTGTGAGGTGGATCTGCTGCTTGACCTCGCTCACTTGCGGGTTGCAGCCTGGCATCGGAAGGAAGACGTGTCCGGTTATTTGCGGAAGCTCCCCCTTCATCGTGTACAAGAAATTCATGTCAGCGGTCCTTATGAAGACCCCGATGAAGGGCTTCGCGATCGTCATTTCGAGATGCAGCAGGTCGATTACGAATTGCTTCAGGAGGCGCTTTCCCTGACAGAGCCCCAGTTTGTCAGCCTCGAATATGGAGGTACGGGGCCGCGAATGGAGTGGCGAAGCGATGCGGAGGCACTGGAAAGACAGCTGGTGCGGCTGCATGACATTTTGCAAGGGTGCAAGTAAATCCTAATCAGTTCGGAGGGGAGAAGTATGGTAATGCCAACACATATCGTAGCCGTAGGCGGGATCGTCGAGAATGAACATGGAGATATCCTAGTAGTGAAGACCATACATGGAGGGTGGGTGTTTCCAGGTGGGCAAGTGGAAGTTGGAGAAAATCTGATCGATGCCTTAATCAGGGAAATCCGTGAGGAGAGCGGTATTGAGACGATTGTCTCTCACTTGATCGGTGTGTATTCCAACACAGGGATCTATAAATGGCATGACGGTGTGACCGATGTTCCTACCAAAGTGATGTTGGACTATGTATGCAAGCCGATTGGTGGACAATTGTGTACTTCTGAGGAAACATCCGATAGCCGCTGGCTTGCTAAAGATCAAGTGCTCGATCTAATTACAGCGCCAGCTATCCGTACCCGCTACCAGGCTTACTTGGAGTTCGACGGAACCATCCCCTACGTGGAATATGTAACCAAGCCTAAGTTCGAAGTACGTATGAAGCGGATGGTATAGATGATCAAGTCCAGCACGTGAAATGGGGCTGCCCTCCAGTATATGGTACACTTGAGGAGAAGCAAGGACTTTTGACAGGAGGCGGTGGCGGCATGAGGATCGCGGTAGCCGGAGGCACGGGTTTTATCGGAACGCACCTGATTCAATATTTGCGTGAGCAGGGAGATGAGGTCATTCTGATCTCAAGATCGGCGGGCGGGCATAATCCGTTCCAGCTTCCGGTCGTAACATGGAGCGATATGCAGACAGCGAAGGAACGCTTGGAGGGCTTGGACGCGATTGTGAATTTGTCTGGCGAGTCGATTAACCAGCGTTGGACGGATGCGGCGAAGCAGCGAATCCTGCAGTCTCGACTCGATACGGCGAAGAAACTGGGCAAGCTCGTAGATGCGCTGGACCAGAAGCCCAAAGTTGTGGTTAATGGCTCCGGCATGTCGATCTATGGAACTTCGGAGACCGATTCTTACGAGGAGGGCAGCCCCCAGCGGTTGACGGATTTTCTCGCGGGTGTTGTAGCCGAATGGGAGAAAGCCGTTGACGATCACATCCACGGGCCTCGAATTGTGAAGCTGCGCATCGGGCTCGTGCTCGGGACAGATGGCGGAGCGCTGCCACCCATGGCGCTTCCTTACAAGCTGGGTGCCGGTGGACGAGTGGGAAGCGGCAACCACTGGATGTCGTGGATTCACATTGTAGATATGGTGCGACTGATTCGGTATTGCATCGAACAACCGGATGTTGCTGGCCCCGTTAACGCCACCGCTCCGAATCCGGTAAGAAACGACGAGTTCGGCCGTGCGCTTGGACGGGCGTTGCATCGCCCCCATTGGATGCCGGTTCCATCCTTCATGTTGAAGCTGATGTTCGGAGAGTTGTCCGTGCTGCTGTTGGAAGGGCAGAAGGTGTTGCCTCGGGCCGCTCTCGATCATGGTTTCAAGTTCCAATTCAATACGGTTGACGAGGCGCTTGGCGAGCTGTATTCGCGGAAATGACAAGGGGCTGGCAGCTCCCATAAATTACTGGCAGGCAGGGTATACTAGAATGAGTATTAGCGATTTTGTTGCGGTTGACTTCACATACCATGTGAGGTATTGTAAGCTGGAGGTGCTGCTAGTATTCTAGCTGAACCTTATTTGTACGCAGCAAGAAAACCGCAATTATTACTTGGAAAAAAGGTGAAAAGATGAGCAGTGGTGCAAACAAACGAATTGTGATTGGAGCCAGTCAGCCTCCTCTAGGAAACGATGTGCTTTCTTCCACTCAAAAAGTCGTACACGAGGCGCTCGATCGGCTTGGGTTCGACGACAGCTACTATGAGCTGCTGAAAGAACCGATCCGTATGCTGACCGTCCGAATTCCTGTGAAGATGGACGACGGGAAGACCAAGGTGTACACCGGATTCCGTGCGCAGCATACCGATGTAGTTGGACCGACCAAGGGCGGCATCCGGTTCCATCCGAATGTGACGGCCGAGGAAGTGTCAGCCTTGTCCATCTGGATGACGTTGAAATGCGGCATCTTCGACTTGCCGTATGGTGGAGGCAAGGGCGGCATCATCTGCGATCCACGTCAAATGTCACTGTCTGAGGTCGAGCGTCTCGCCCGTGGTTACGTTCGCGCCGTCAGCCAAATCGTAGGTCCGAACAAAGACATCCCAGCTCCTGACGTATACACCAATGCGCAGATTATGGCCTGGATGTTGGATGAGTACGGCCGCATTCGCGAGTATGATTCACCTGGCTTCATCACTGGGAAACCTCTCGTTCTAGGAGGCTCACAGGGCCGTGAGAAGGCGACTTCGCTGGGAGTTGCAATTGCACTCCGCGAAGCAGCTAAAGCTCAAGGTCTGGGGCTTAAAGGGCTTAAAATATGTATTCAAGGCTTCGGCAACGTTGGCAGCTTCCTCGCGGAAATTCTCGACCAATGGGGCGCTACAATTGTAGGTATCAGCGATGTGAACGGCGGTATCTATAATGAGAACGGACTCGATATCCAGAACCTTCTCGATCGCCGCGATTCATTCGGCAGCGTGACGAGCTTGTTCACGAACCGTCTCACGAACGATCAGTTCCTCACTTTACCATGTGACGTGCTCGTCCCGGCGGCGCTGGAGAACCAGATCACGATCGACAATGCGGATCGGATCCAGGCGAAGATGATCGTGGAAGCGGCGAACGGCCCGACGACGCTGGAAGCGACAGGACTTCTGCATGAAAGAGGCGTTATGGTCGTTCCTGACGTACTGGCTAATGCAGGTGGAGTGACTGTCTCCTACTTCGAATGGGTACAGAACAATCAGGGGTATTACTGGACCGAAGAGGAAGTTAACACGAAGCTGGAAACCAAGATGGTTGAAGCGGTTCAAAAGGTGCTCGATATGGCCAAGTCCCGCAAGATCACCCCACGTCTTGCCGCCTACATGGTGGGTGTGCAGAAGTACGCGGAAGCGAGCAAGCTCAGAGGTTGGGTGTAGGGTTAGCCGGGAACTGCAGGTTCCGGGATGCAAACCGTTTCGAAACTGAGTGTTCGTTCCGAATGTGTGTGGCGGCTCCGACCGCTGTTGAAATCACGTCGCTAGGGTTGGTATTTTTGTGGAAGCGACGTGATTTCAAAGGCGGGTACTTCGTTTCTCCGCTCGCCTCATACATTCTCCTCTCCTTCCGTTTCGGAGTATTGTTAGCCAGGGAACCTTGCGTTCCCTGGCTAATTTTGTGGGGAGGGGAGTAGGTAAAGATTAAGGGCAAGAGTAAGGACTAGGGCAAGAGCAAGATTAGCGTTTGGAGCTTTTCTTCTTATTCAACGTCTTGTTCAGCGGTTTGGAAGTAGTGGTGCGGCGTCTGCGTTTTCTTCGTTTGCGGCGGCGCTTGACCGGTTCGTCATCGTCGCTCGAAGTTTTGGCGAAGGAATTTATCAGAAGTTTGATCATGGGCTGCATCTGCTTCACCGTGGTCATGAACTTCTGCATTTTGCCTACAGTCGACATGACACCTTCAATGCCGCCCAATCGGTCCACGACCGATTTGATATCCGTCAACTTGAAGTTGCTAAGGTTACCTAGAAGTCCTCCAAGCCCGCCCCCTCCACCGCCTCCAGTCTGAATAGGTACTGGTGCTTGCTGGGGGATGACCGCTGGGAATTGGCTTTCATACATCTGTCCTCCAAAAGGAGCGCCGCCCGGTCCAAGGCCGGGATACATGCTGAAACTGCGGGTAGTGCCGGCTTCCTGAAAGTATGGCGGTTTGCTATTGTTCACTCGACTCACAACCCTTTTTTTTGGGATTTATTCTGGTTGGCCACGAAGCCATATTGAAAACGCTTCAAAGGGCCTACTTCACTTTGTGGAGATATTTTTATATACTGTATGTCATAGGCGAATGGATGGATTGGACGAATGCCCGGTTTTCGGGAGATTTGCCCGGGAAAAGGTTGTTGGGGTTGTCACATATTTTAACGGTTTACCACTGTAAAGGAAGGATATTCGCCGTTCGGTGTCGAAACAGGTAAGGGAAGTCTAGACAAGTAGGGGCTGATGAAATGCAGTTGAAGAAACTGAATGATAAATCGATCGATCAATTGTTCGAAGCCGTTCTTACGTTGAAGACGGTGGAAGAATGCTATATTTTTTTCGACGACTTGTGTACGGTCAATGAGATTGAGTCGTTGTCACAGCGGCTGGAAGTAGCACGGATGCTGGGCAAGGGCAGCACATACAACCAGATTGAAGCAGAGACGGGTGCTAGTACAGCGACGATCTCCCGCGTGAAACGCTGCTTGAACTATGGGAATGACGGGTACAAGTTGGCATTGGATCGTCTGGGCCGGTAGGTCGGACTGTTGGCGTGAAGGGATAACACAGGGTTTGCGAGCTGTGGATGCCTGATGTTCTAAGTTATGTAGGCAGAGAAATTAGGGTGTGCGGTTGATCATATGGCCGCTGCCCTATTTTGTTTTGCGTGGGGAAATCGGTGGAAATTGACTTTGCCACGCGGTTTAGATAGCATGAGTGTATGGCAGGATGGCGTGTGAAGCTATAAGGAGGGGGCTGGCCGGATGCGGAAGTTCGGTGTATTGGTGATCAGTCACGGTTCGCGAAGTCATCACTGGGTCGGTCTGGTCGATGATGCGGTCCGTACGGTCGCGAGGCCGAACGATGTTCCGATCTGCTCCTCGTTTCTGGAAATCGTAGAAGGTCGACTCATTCAGGATGGAATTGATCAGCTAGAGGCGCTGGGCGTGACCGATCTGATCGTCATTCCGTTGTTCGTCTCATCGGGCAGTACGCATATCGACGAGATTCAGTACGCATTTGGAGTGATCGCGGAGCCTATGCTGGAAACGAACATGAAACCATTTCGTCTGAAGTCTCGGGTTCATATGGGCGTGCCCTTGGATGAGGATGGAGAGCTGATCGCCCGCATGTTATATGATCAGATTGGGCCTCTGTCCGTACAACCGGAGCGGGAGAAAGTACTGGTGATCGGCCATGGCAGCGTGGAGGCAGGCTTTCATGAGAAATGGAGGCAAGGGCTGGACAGGGCGGCGGCGGGACTTCGGTCCATCGGGAGCTTCGCGGACGTGGAAGGTGCTATGCTGTTGCCGGACCAGATTGCCGAGCGGATGGAACGACTTCAGGTGGATGGAGAAGAATCGGTTATCTTGGTTGTGCCGTTGTTCTTGAGTGAAGGTTATTTCACGGAGCAAGTGATCCCGAAACGGCTTGAGGGGATGGCGTATCGCTACAATGGTCGGGCTATGCTGCCGCATCCTCAACTGACGACTTGGATCGAACGGCAAATTACGGATCAGTTGAATGGCTTGCGTTCCGAGCGGGGGAATATAGGGCAAATGTGACCGCGGGATTATTATGGTAGGACGGGTGGTCGAGCGAATGAGCAAACGGGCAAGATTAATCTATAACCCTACTTCGGGCAGGGAAGAAATGAAGAAGCGGTTGCATGATATTCTTCAACGCTTGGAGCGGGGCGGACTGGAGACGTCTACCCATGCGACGATCGGTGAAGGGGATGCTACGCTGGCGGCAGCTGAGGCCGTGGAGCGCGGCTTCGATATGATTATCGCAGCTGGCGGGGATGGGACGCTGTATGAGGTGATCAACGGGATGTCCGAGAAGCCGAACCGGCCACCCTTGGGCATATTGCCTCTGGGGACGACGAATGATTTTGCGAGAGCGCTGGGCGTTCCGAGGAACTGGGAATTCGCGTGTGATCTTATCCTGCAGCAGCATTCACGGACCATTGATGTAGGCAAGATGAACCACCGTTACTTCATCAACATTGCAGGCGGCGGGTCGATGACGGAGCTCACATATGAGGTACCCAGTAAGCTGAAGACGATGATCGGTCAACTTGCGTACTATATTAAAGGGTTGGAGAAGCTGCCGCGATTCCGGCCGGTTGAGCTGAGCTTCCGTTCGGAAGAGATCAGTCTGACTGAGGAGATTATGATGTTCCTCATCTGCAACAGCAATTCGGTCGGCGGCTTTGAGAAGCTGGCTCCGGAGGCTAGTCTGGATGATGGACTGCTCGACGTCTTCATTCTTCGGAAGTGCAACTTGCCGGAGTTCATCCGGATCGTCTCGGCCGCTCTGCGCGGCGAACATATGAATGACCCGCATGTGATTCATTTCAAGACACGACGTCTGGAAGTGACCTCGGCGGACTATGTGCAGATCAACTTGGATGGGGAGTTCGGCGGTACATTGCCGTCTGTGTTCTCGGTGCTGCCGAATCATTTGCAAATCTTCGTGGATGAATTCGGGTTGTCCAGTTATAAGTAGTGGGTATGAATATAGGAGTGAGCGATAGTGGGAAGTCATAAGAATGGCAAAGGGTCGGCGGGTAGCGGCAAGCCGGGTGAACAATCAAGGCGGACTGGAGCACGTATGTCAAGGCGTGTCGGGGAGAAGGGACGCGCATCTGGCGGAGGAAGAGGAGTTGCTGAGGCTGCAGTTGCTGGATCTGCCGCGTGGCGCGAAGCGCTGCCGGTGCAGCTGAATGGTGAGTACGTTGCCGAAGTATTCGGCATCGGTCATGAAGGCGAAGGGGTAGGCCGTGTGAACGGCTATACCCTTTTTATTCATGGCGCGCTGCCAGGTGAGCAGGTCCGAGTGCAGGTCAGGGAGCTGAAGAAACAGTACGGGCGGGCAGATCTGTTGGACGTGTTGGAGGCGAGTCCGGATCGGATCTCGCCGCCGTGCGCGATCTACGACCAGTGCGGCGGTTGCCAACTCCAGCACTTGAGCTATGACGCTCAGCTTCACTGGAAGCGGCAGATGGTCGTGGATCAGCTGGAGCGGATTGGGAAGTTGGGGGTTGCCTCTGGGACAGCTGGTGTTGGGGGGACTGAGGCGACTGCGGGAGCTAGGGGGACCGATGAGACCGTGGAAGCAGAGGGAACTGAGGCGACTGAGGTGGGAGCGGAAGCTGGTGAGACTGAAGGAACCGCGGAGTTCAGGGGAACCGGAGAAACCGGAGAAGGGCAGTACCGAGGTGTGATTGTGTATCCAACCATCGGTATGCAAGATGCCTGGCGATATCGTAACAAGGTTCAGGTACCGATCGGTGAGCGGGAAGGCGGACTCGTCGGGGGGTTCTATGTACGTGGCAGCCATGACATCGTCGAGATGGACCAGTGCTTGTTGCAGCATGAAGCGAGCGATACGACTGTCGCTCGCGTCAAGGCCATCGCCCGTGATCTGGGTGTTACTGGGTATAATCCTGTCACTCATGAGGGGCTGCTGCGTCATGTCGTGGTTAAGTCGGCGGCAGCTACCGGTGAATTGATGGTCGTCTTGGTGTTGAACGGGGACGCTCTGCCCCGGGAAGACGAGTGGGTCCATCGGATTCGTGTGTCCGTGCCGGGACTCGTGAGCCTTTGCTTGAATACGAACACCGAGTGGACTTCGCTGGTGTTCGGGGAGGCGACTCGCGTCCTCTGGGGCCGCGAGGTCCTCTATGACACGATCGGGGATATTCGCTTCGCGATATCCGCCCGATCGTTCTATCAGGTCAACCCGATCCAGACCGAAGCGCTGTATTCGACAGCGCTCGCGTATGCCGGGTTGACTGGGAGCGAGAGCGTCATCGATGCCTATTGCGGCATCGGGACGATCTCGCTCTTCCTCGCGCGGCACGCGCGACATGTGTATGGCGTCGAGATCGTGCCGGAGGCGATCGACGATGCCCGTACGAATGCCGAGTTAAACGGCATTCGCAATGTGAGCTTTGCCTGCGGCAAAGCGGAGGAAGTGCTCCCCGCCTGGCGGGAGCAAGGCGTCGTGTGCGACGTCCTCGTCGTGGACCCGCCACGCAAGGGCTGCGACCCGCGGTTGCTCGAGACGATCCTCGCGATGCGTCCGCAGCGCGTGGTGTACGTCTCGTGCAACCCGGCTACGCTGGCCCGCGACTTGCGGGTCCTCGAGGACGGCGGCTACCGCACCGTCGAGGTGCAGCCGGTGGACATGTTCCCGCATACGACACACATAGAATCCGTCGTTTTGTTGGTGAGGAATGAAACAGTGTAGTCAAACCATTGAAATTACTGGGTTTTCAATGTGGTACAGAGGTCGGGAAACAGGCTTGATGTAAAACTGATGTAAAACTGATGTAAAAGTTGACCGGATTTCAACTTAAATGAACAGAAGACGCCAGGAAACTCCTGTGCGTCTTCTTTATTGTCCTTGTGTAGCATTAGCTGTAAAAAAACAATACGAATTTATCAGCAGCTACCTGATCCGAAGTTTGGAGAGCGTGTCCGTAAATGTATTGTTGTTGTAATGCTCCCGTGGCCAAGTCGCTCTGAAATGATTTTAGCAAGAACGCCTTGGTTAATCAGAATCGTTGCTGAAGTATGTCGGAGATTATGAAAACAGATGTACCGGAAATCGTTTTTCTTAACGAACTGTCGAAACCAAGGATATGGCCGCTCATGATGGAAAGGTTGTCCTTGGGGATGTGAGAACATGAAGAACCAATCTCCGGGATTTGCGCTGCCGATCGGATATGCGGGCGGACTGAAGGACCGGGGAACGGGACTGGTGAGGTTCGGCGCACGGGATCTGGATACGCTGTCGGGCAGATGGACGGCGCGCGATCCGATCCTGTTCGAGAGCGGCCAGGCCAATCTGTACGCCTATGTTAACAATAATCCGGTGCAGTACCGCGACCCGTGCGGAACGATGTGCATCGGGGCCGCTGCGTACCAGGGCATAGGAGGAGGCGGAAGGGTCTGCATCACGGACGAGGGCTTCTCCACTTGCCTAGAGCTTGGCTTCGGCATAGGGGGAGATCTGGATATCGCGCCGTTCGAGGGCTTGACCGAGGACGGTTTGTCGATGGAGGCAACAGCCAAAATCGGGTTCGGCCCCGCCGCCTTGACGGTAGGCGCCAAGATGAAGGACCGGTGGGAGGGCGGCTGCCCGGACGGCGGCCTCATCGCCAAGCTGGATCCGGTCCGTTCAAGGCCGATCTGACCGATTACGAGAAAGTTTCGGTGAAAGGAAAGCCCGAGAACCTCAAGGACCCGATATCCAAGCTGTTCAAGCAGGCCACCGCCGAGCTGGCCCTAAAGGTCAAGGGCTGTAAAGCCTACAAATGGTAAGAATGCTTCGATCTGTCATAAGATGACCGTCAAGCCGCTGCTTTTCCCACGATGGGAGGAGCGGCGGCTTGTTTGTTTTTCAGGAGCATGTCAGCGCGCTGCAGGCGGATATGACAAGTTGTCATAGGAGGTGACAACATCGGGTGACAATTTCAGTGACACGTCTAGTCCGATAGATGCTTACGCGCGGGTCGGGGCGGCCGCTATAATATGTCAAGAAGTTGGGATGAGGAGGCACAAAATATGTACAGAAAGCTGATCAAATGGAATATGCCGCTGCTGCTGGCAGCGGTGCTTGCCGTGCAGCCGCTAGCTTCGGCGGGTGCTGCGGACCCTGCGGCTTGGCCGGGGAACAGGGAAAGCGAAGGCAGCGGTGCTGCGGGATGGAACGACAGATTGCCCTCATGGGCTTTGGGCGAAGTTACGGAGCTGGCGGACGAGGGCGTCCTGAGCGGCTATGAAGACGGAACCTTCCAGCCGGACCGGGCTGTAACCCGGGCGGAGTTCACTGCGATGCTGAACCGGCTGGCGGCCAAGCTGCCGCAGGTCGGAAACGGTCAAACGCGGGAAGCGGTCTTCACGGATGTCAAGGATGAATGGTATGCGGAGGAAGTGAAAAAGGCGGCTCAGCTGGGGCTGGTGGAAGGGGATGCGGCTGGAGCATTCCGGCCGCAGGCTCTCTTGAACCGCCAGGAAACGGCTGTCATGCTGGGACGGCTGACCGGCCGGAAGGCTGACCGAGAGGCTGAATTCACCGACAGTGGCCGGATTCCGGTCTGGGCGGCTCCGTCTATCTCGGCTCTTCATGAGGCTGGCATTCTTCAAGGCTATGAGGATGGAGCGTTCCGCGGCGAGAAGAGTCTGACCCGCGCGGAAGCGGCGGTGGCGCTCCATCGCACATGGAAGCTGCTGAAAGGTCCGGAGAAGGCGGCTTCGCTGACAGTTGCGGTCAAGTCGGCGGATGGGCAGTCGCTGGCCAATACGCTCGTTCGTGTTCACGCGAAGGGTAAGCGGGCCCAGCTCGCTGCGGGGCGGACGGATGCTCGAGGCAGCTATACCTTGTCCGGAGAGTGGAAAAGCGGGGCGTACGATATCTATGCGACAGGCGACGGCGTCGCCGGCTTCCGGAGCGTGGATTGGACCCCCGGTACGACGACCTATGACATGATTGCAAGCAAGGCAGCCGTGCTGGAGGGCAAGCTGACGGGAGACGACGGCAAGTCGGCGGGCGGAGTAGTTCTGGCGTTTACGACGAATCCGACTTATTATTCGATAACGAAAGCCGATGGTTCTTTCACCGCGTATGTCGAGCCGGAGCGTACATACCGGCTGTCGTATATCGCGGATGAAAGCATCCGTGCGGCGGCTGCGAAGGCAGGGAAGGCTGAGCCGGAGCTGCTGCAGACGGAGCAGGCGAAGAAGGCGCTGGCTTTGCTGGACAGCGAGGCGGCGAAGTCGGAGAGCTGCAAATGCGTCCGTACGGACGCGCCGGGGACATACACGGCCCCCAAGGCCGGAGCCAAGCTGGATCTGGGCGTGCTTCGCCTGGACGGAGGGGCGCCAAGCTCCGGCGGCGGAGGCGGAGGCGGAGTCGGCTCGGAGGGCGGCGGCTCGCATACGCCGGACCGGACGCCGCCGGCTGTGCCGGGCGGACTGAGAGCGGAGCCCGGAGACGGGCTGATCGCGCTGGTCTGGACGGCGAACGCCGAGAGCGACTTGGCCGGCTACCGGATCTATGGGCGCGAGGAAGGCGCTCAGGAGTGGAGCATCCAAGCCGATGCGGGCTTGTCCGTATCGCATACGGCGAGCGAGCTGACGAACGGCCGGGCCTACGAATTCGCGGTAGCGGCCTACGACAAGAGCGGCAATGAGTCCGCGAAGTCGGAGATCGTTCGGGCGACGCCGAAAGCGGGCGGTCCGCCGCCGGATGTGATGCCGCCCGCGGTACCGGGCGGACTGAGAACAGAGTCCGGGGACGGGAAGGTAATCCTGACCTGGGATCCGAGCACAGAGGACGATCAGGCCGGCTACCGGATCTACTGGCGCGTGTCTGAAGGAGCGGCCTGGAGCGAATCCGACAAGCCCGGACGCGAGAGCGGGTATACGATTACCGGACTGACGAACGGAACCACGTATGAATTTGCCGTGAGCGCCTACGATGCGAGCGGCAACGAGTCGGCCAAATCCGAGATGAGGCGTGAGACGCCGCGGAACGGCCAGACTCCTGACCGGGAGACACCGGCCGTGCCAAGCGGCCTGAAGGCAGAGCCGGGCGTTCGGAAAATTCAGCTGAGCTGGACGGCGAACACGGAAGAGGATCTGGACAGTTATCGGATCTACAGCCGCGTGGAGGGAAGTCCGACCTGGAGCGGAGGCGTTGACGTTGGCCGTGAGACGACGTATACGGTACTCGACGTCTGGCATGACCGGACGTATGAGTTTGCCATTGCGGCGTACGACACGAGCGGCAATATCTCCGCGAAGTCGGCGACCGTCAGTGCGACGCCGCTGAGCGAAGAGCAGCCGGACACGACGCCGCCGGCCGTGCCCGCCGGGCTGGCTTCCGTCGCGGGAGACGGCCGGGTCGCACTGAACTGGACGGCGAACGCAGAGGCCGATCTGGCCGGCTACCGGGTCTATGTCCGGGTGGCAGGGGTAAGCTCGTGGGGAGCGGCGCAGGAGGCCGGAAAATTCGCCTCTTACACGGCGACCGGTTTGACGGGCGGCATAGCCTATGAGCTGGCCGTAGCGGCCTATGACGAGAGCGGCAACGAGTCGGCGAAGTCCGGCGCGGTGCAAGCGACGCCGACCGGCGGTGGCGGAGGCAATCTGCCGCCCGATCCGGGCAGCGTAGCGACGGAGCTGCCGGCCTCGGGCCAAGCGAGCTTCCAGGCGATGACGGACTTCCTGTACACGGGAGCGAATCCGATCCAGACGGGCGTGCAGCCGGGCGCGATCGAAGCGGAGCGTGCAGGCGTGCTGAGAGGGCGCGTGCTGGACTCTGCCCAGGCGCCGATAGGCGGCGCGCGTATCACGGTGCTGGATCATCCGGAGTGGGGTCAGACGCTGAGCCGGGCGGACGGGATGTTCGACCTGTCGGTGAACGGAGACGGGATTTGGACGCTGCAATATGAGAAGGACGGGTATATGACCGTGCAGCGGAAAAAGCAGGCGACGCCGGGGGATTACGAGCATCTGGAGGATGTGGTGCTGACGGCGTACGACAGCAAGGTGACGCAGGTGCAGCTGGAGAACAGCACGGAAATCCAGGCAGCGCAGGGTACGCCGGTAACGGATGAGGACGGAAGCCGCCAGTCGACGGTGTTGTTCCCGGCGGGGACGACGGCGACGATGAAGCTGCCGGACGGGACGGAGCAGCCGCTGCCGAGCATCAGCTTCCGCTCGACGGAGTATACGGCAGGGCCGGAGGGACCGAAGGCGATGCCGGGCGAGCTGCCGCAGTATGTGGCGTATACGTATGCGGTGGAGCTGTCGGCGGACGAAGCGGTGCAGGCGGGAGCGACGGAGGTAATCTTCGACCGGGAGGTGTACCATTACCTGGATAACTTCATCGGCTTCCCGGTCGGGGAAACGGTGCCGAATGCGTACTATGACCGGGAGAAAGGGCGATGGATCGCGTCGCCGAACGGCAAGGTGGTCGGGATCGTCTCGGAGACGAACGGCCTGGCCGGGATCGATGCGGACGGAGACGGAGCGGCGGACAGCGCGGAGCAGCTGGCGAAGCTGGGCGTTACGGAGGAGGAGCAGCGGAAGCTGGCGGAGCTGTATGAACTGGGGAAGACGCTGTGGCGGGTGCCGATCACGCACTTCACGCCGTATGACCACAACTGGCCGTTCGGACCTCCGGGAGACGCCGAGTCGCCGCCGGATCGGGAGCCATGGGAGAGACGGAAGAAGGAAGACGATCCGTGCAAGAAGAAGGGCTCGATCATCGGCTGCCAGAACCAGACGCTGGGGCAGCAGATCCCGATCGCAGGAACGCCGTATATGCTGAATTACATGAGCGAGCGGGAGGAAGGCTACAAGGCGAAGTCGACGCTGGAGATTCCAGTGAGCGACGGCAGGCCGCTGCCAGCTTCGCTGCGGAGGATGAACGTGAGCATCCAGATCGGAGGCAAGCTGCACCGGGCGAGCTTTGCCCCAGCTCCGAACAAGACGTATACGTTCGAGTGGGACGGCAAGGACGCTTACGGCCGCGAGCTGACAGGCTCCCATTCGTACACAGTCCGCGTCGATTATGTGTATAAGGCCCAGTACTATCCGTCAGCCGGCGAATTCGAGCGCAGCTTCGGCCGTATTTCGGCTGCCCCATCCTCCGTACTCTCGGCGATGAGGGACACCTCTGAGATCAGTGTGGGCCAAGTATGGAACGGAGCTCTGGAGAGCCCGCGCAACCCATACGCAGCCGCCGGTGTTGCAGGTTGGAGCCTTGATCCGCATCATATCTACGATGACGGCACGAGGAGACTGCTGCTGGGAGACGGCACGACGCAGACCAAAACAATGTCACTGCGGGGCGAAGTGGACTTCACCGGCAAGACGGGCGGGGGCGGCTTCTCGCTCGAAGGGTATACCATCGACTACGGTACGATGACAACCGGCATGGACGGGTGGATCTATTATTCCGCGGTCAACTTCACCAAGCAGAGCAGAGTGATTGCAGGACTCGATCCGAGAGGAAGAGTATTCAAGGTGGCGGATGTTCCGGTATCCAACGGGAGCGTCATCGCGGTTGACGCACAAGGGACGATCTATAGCTACGATTCCGGCAAATACCAGCTGCTTCGCAAAACGAAGGGGCAGACCAACTGGGAGGTTATTGCAGGCACGGGCAGAGGAGGCCCTACAACCCCGCTGCCGGATGGAGCGGAGGCCAAGAACGTAGCGCTGGCAGGCATCAGCGAGCTGGCTGCAAGTACGGACGGCTCTGTCTACTTCACGTCTTACCCGTCTCGTCCGGGCGACCGCAATCTGGTTCCGTATCGGAGCACCCTGTACAAAATCGGTCCGGACGGCATCCTCCAAACGCTTGGGGATCATATGGCCAAAGGCAAGGATAGCGGTCCCGGCGACAAGGCAGGAGTCGGCGCGGTGGAGCAGATCCGGATGGGAAGCGACGGCTCTCTGTATATGTCCGATACGACTGGGGGTACGCTGTGGTACGACAACCGCACCTTCACACGGGTGCGCAAGCTAAGCCCCGACGGCACCTTGTCACGGGTGGCGGGCGTGCTGCTCGATGAGCCTGGGAGCAAGCCGGCCGCTCACGGTATGAAAGCGACGGAAGCCGAGTTTTTCTTCGTTTCCAATACGATGTCAAGCACATTTAGCAGGTTTTTCCTGGACGCGCGGGACCGGGTCTATTTCAGAACCGGAGGCGGGAATGTTTACCGTGTTGCACAAGAAGGACTTCTGGAGAAGCTGGAGAGTCCGTCGTGGGTCTTGGAACAAGCGACGCAGAAGTTTGACCTGACGGCCGTTACCGCTGACGGCGGACATATTGTTGTAACCATGAACAATCAATATCAGGTCCGCTATTTTCTAGTGAGCGAATCTCAGAGCCTGATTGCGACTCCCGACGAAGGCGGCCAGGTTGTCTATTGGTTCAATGCTGGGGACAGATCGCATGCTCAAACGACGGACGCCTTGACAGAGGCTGTATTGACCAAGCTGGATTATGACGAGGAAGGCCGTCTGGTACGGATTACCGACCGGAGCGCCAACGACATGTTGATCGAGCGGGATGACGCCGGCAAGCCGGTGGCGATTGTCGGAGCCGGCGGCCAGCGGACGGGGCTGACGACGGATGAGCAGGGCCGTCTGGTTGCGGTCACAAGTCCGGCCGGTGAAACGTACCGGATGACGTACGATGCCGGAGGATTGCTGCAAACCTTCGTCAATCCGTTGGAGCAGACCAGCCGCTACGCTTACGACGAAGACGGATTGCTGATCCGTGCCGAGAACGGGGCCGGAGGCGTGCAGACGCTGAGCCGCACGGATACGGCCGATGGGACGACAGTCACCTTCACCGATGCGGCGGGCCGCTCGACCGTGTATGAGACGAAACGAATCGAAGGCGGTGTGCAGCGCACGACCACCGACCCGGACGGCGTGCGTCTGGTGGCCACGGTGCGGCCGGGCAGCGAGCGGATCGAGCTTCCGGACGGAAGTGTCATGACGAAGACGATGACGGGCGATCCGCGCTGGGATATGGATGTGCCGGTCATGAAGGAGGCGACGCTGACGCAGCCTGACGGAAAGAAGGCAACCTTCAACGAAACGCGCGCTGTGGAGATGCATGAGGACGGCAGCTTGAAATCGTTGACTCATACTAACAAAACGGGGACGTCCGTAACCGAGGTGAAGTACGAAGCGGCGACACGGCGATTGACCGAGACGGGGCCTGACGGGTTGAAGCAGGTTTTCTCTTACAACGAAGACGGCCGGGTTGTACAGGTGGAATGGCCGGGACAGCAGCTTGCTCCAATTGTATATACGTACGACGGGAAGGGACGGCTCTCCCAAGCAACGCGCGGGGAACAGCTGGCCAAGTACACGTATGACGAGCGGAACCGGCTCACGGCTTTGACGGATGCAGCCGGCCGGGCAAGGTCGTTCGCTTATGACGAAGCCGACCGGTTGATCTCCTCCACAACGCCAGGCGGCAAAGTATACGGCAGTTCGTATGACGAGCTGGGGCAACTGACCGGTCTGACTATGCCGGACGGAAATTCTTACCGGCAAAGCTACAATGAGCTGGGCCAGTTTGCGGGATTTGCGTCCGCAGAAGTGCCCGACTGGATCAGTCTGGAGCATGGAGCCGGAGGCATATTGGAGCGGTCGACGCTGCGCAGCGGCCGTCAGATCGACTATGTCTACGATGCGGCAGGCGGCAAGCGGATCATCGGCATGAACGATGCGGATACCCGCCGCACGTTCGAATATGCCGATAATACGGACCGGGCGAAGAAGCTGGAAAGCGTCGGTCTGACCCCCGGATCGCTGCCGCAAATCAACGAGTACTTGTATGTCGGCGATCAGGTGAGCAAGCAGACGATCACGGGTAAGGCCAAAGGTGGTTATGATTATTCGTACGACGTATTGGCCAATCTGACAAGAATCCAGACTTCTGTCACAAGAATGGTCTATGGCGTGTCGCAGACCGCTCACGTGACGACCGATCTGGGCAGGGATGCCGCCAACCGGCTAGTCAAGTACGGACCGTTCACGTTCGACCGCAGCGGCCCGAACGGAAGCGTAGCGGGGATAAAGGACGGCAAGCTGCAGGTGACTCAGACATACGACGAGCTGGGCCGTCAGAAGGAGCGGGTCTATACGCTGGGCGGGCGGGAAGTATACCGCACCCGGCCTGAATACGACCTGAGCGGCAGCGTCGCGAGCTTGACGGTGACGACGCCGGAAGGAACGGAGACGACCGTTTATACCTTCGATCTTGACGGGCAGCTGACGAATGCGCAGCGCAGCGGTCCGGGAGGCGTGACGGTGGAAGCGTATGAATACGATGCGAACAAAAACCGGATTGCCCGGGAGGTAACGGGGTCGGAGCGGATGACGAGCAGCTACGGACCACATGATGTACTGACGGCTGTGGGCGGAACGGCGTACAGCTTCGATGAAGACGGCTATCTTCGTCAGCGCGGCGCAGATACGTTCAAGTATGGAGTGCGAGGGGAGCTGCTGACGGCTACCGTGTCCGGAGCCACTTACAAGTATGCGTACGACGCGCTGGGAAGACAAACGTACCGCGAGGACGGAGCCGGGCGTTTTATCCAGTATTTGTACGGAGACCCGACATCGCTGCAGTTGGTGACGAGCACGGTGAACGAAAACGGGGAGCTGACGAATTACCTGTACGATCATGACGGCCTGCTGATCGGGCTGGAGCGAAACAACGTCCGTTATTATGTGATCACGGACGGCGTAGGGACGCCGCAGCAGGTGCTGGACGGTCAGGGGAAGGTAATCAAGCAGCTGAAGTATGACAGCTACGGAGGCGTGCTGTCGGATTCGAATCCGGGATTCGCGCTGCCGATCGGATATGCGGGCGGACTGGAGGACCGGGGAACGGGACTGGTGAGGTTCGGCGCGCGGGATCTGGATACACTGTCGGGCAGGTGGACGGCGCGCGATCCGATTCTGTTCGAGAGCGGTCAGGCGAATCTGTATGCCTATGTCAACAATAATCCGGTGCAGTACCGCGATCCGTGCGGGACGATGTGTATCGGGGCAACCGCTTATGACGGAATAGGCGGAGGCGGGCGCGTCTGCATTAACAAAGAAGGCTTTTCCTCCTGCCTGGAGGCGGGCTTTGGTGTAGGGGGCGGCCTGGATATCGCACCGTTCGAGGGCTTGACCGCGGATGGTTTGTCGGTCGAAGCAACCGCCAAAATTACAAAAGGAGCGCTGGCCCTGACGCTCGGAGTCAAGCTGAAGGATCAATGGGAAGGCGGTTGCCTGGACGTTGACCCGATCGGTAAATTGGAGATGGGGCCGTTCAAGACAGATCTGTTCAGCCCGCTGGAGAAGGCGTCGGTGAAAGGAAAAGAGGAGAACCTTGGCAAGAATATCCTCGATCTCTTCAAGCCGAGTACCACCGAGCTGGCCTTGAAGGCCAAGGGCTGCAAGTCTTATAAGTGGTAAGCCGGTTCAATTGTACCACTGGCGTTGCCAGCGCAGAGCCGCTTCTCTTCCCTAGACGGGGAGGAGGAGCGGCTTTGCCGTTTCATACTGGGTCTCCGGCGGATGATGGGCATCTAAAATAATCTGCAGGTTTTCAAAATCAAGGAATTATATAATCATCATAAAGACCATGTGCTCGATTTGATTAAAAAACGAATTGTGTACTCGGACTCGCAAATTGACGAATTATATAACAAGTATAGTGGACTGCTTTTTTCGAGCCGGGAGGATGTGATTCAAATGATTATATCTAACTATATTGGAATTGAAAATCTGGACAAGAAAGTCTTGGCAAAAATTACGCACGATATTTGCGAAGAACTGGATCTTTATCTCGTATAGTGATGATTGGTTATCTGATTAACTGTTGGTTCAAACTGTTGCAGATCATCAGACTTATTGCACACGGAGGTTGGCCCACATATATCGAGTCCGTATAATTGATACCCCATGCAAAAATGCACAAGCATGACTCCATTGAAATGAATAATGGGCTCAACCTTTCCGTGGTTTGAGATATGTTGATGTAAAATTGATGTAAAACATTAACAGAAGCGTTCGGAATGAAGCATTTAAGAACGGAATCTCAAATTGCAAATAGCCCGTTAAATCAAGGTTTCTGCGGATTACAACAGATCAAATCCCAAGCCTACATGTTCCCGCATACGACACATGTGGAGTGCTGCTCACTGTTGGTTAGCAAAAACAAATAGTAGAGGTGTATTGGCGCATACAGCAACGGAGCGGGTAAAGTCTCTCTTTTTTTTAGATGCGTGCCTAGAGGTACGCATCTTCATTCTGTAACCACGGTTACAGAATGAAATAGCAAAATGTAATAAGATATGAAGAGCGAATAAACAATTAAAAAAGAGGAGTACATCATGAACAAAAAAATTATTTTATCCTCGTTAGGCACTTTTGTTGTAGGCGTATTGGCAGGGGGAGCACTGTTGTATAACGACGATGTGTACAGTGCTGTGAAGGAAACGATCACGGGAAAGGACTTACAAAACACGGTAGCGGGAATTTCGCCAGTGGATTTACAAGGAATGGGGATTGAAGAAGCCCTAGCGGCGGTACAAGCGCAACGCACGCAGCTGCTAGATGAACAACTGAAAACGCAAATTGCTGCTGTACAAGCGAGAAATGAACAGGTGGCCCGTTTGAATTCTGTGCTGGCGGGATTATCTCAAGTGCAAGGCAGGTTGGGTACGGGTGCGGCAGCTAATGCGGCAGTCACTAGCCAAGAACAAAGCAATTTAAGTCAATTGTATTCGGCCGCTGGAATAACGGGGACACCGAAGACGAAGGGCGAAGTAGACGCGCAGATTAATACGGTAAAGCAATCCATAGACTCGCTTGGTAATAGTCAACAAATGGACATGCTAAGGTTACAGTCGATGACGAACAAACGTAACGAAGCTTTTGATGTCATGACTAATTTCGTTAAAAAGATGCAGGAATCTCGTAGTTCAATTATTGGGAATATGCGCTAATCTAGTTTGCATGAGTTAGTGAATAGGATTGCAGGGCTTGTATCGTGTATACAAGTCCTGCAATCCTATTTATGTTGATATACACTCTAACAGCGATACATAGTAAAATAGGCGTATAAGTAGGG
Source organism: Paenibacillus sp. P4_E11 (assembly GCF_056401635.1). NCBI lineage: Bacteria > Bacillati > Bacillota > Bacilli > Caryophanales > Paenibacillaceae > Paenibacillus > Paenibacillus sp. P4_E11. The sequence goes on from NZ_JBFUIX010000049.1 coordinate 46,819, forward strand.
TAGGGAGAGGGAATGAGTGGACTTATACGCTGTTGAGAAATGGCTACGGCAACATCCATTGTTACAAGGGATTCCGGACCATGAAATCGAAATGGTTGCACGTACAATTGAAGTCCACACCTTCGAGCCAGAATCGTATTTATTTGTAGAGAAAGACCTCTCTTCAGATTGCTATATTCTTGTGCAAGGACGTGTGAGCGTAACCAGTCGGAATCTTGTTGGACAGATTCTAACACTAGCAGAGCTGGGAGCGGGTGAAGTCATTGGTGAAATGGGACTCATTCGACGAGTACCTCGCTCGGCTTCGGTTGTAGCTATGGAGCAGGTGGTAGCACTTCGGCTTGATTATAGCTTGTTTGAACGATTAGCTGATCAAAGTCCATTGTTCTATCAAAGTATGCTAGTTAATGTGCGATTACGCTATATCCATAGCTTATTAAGGAAAGCGACGATTTGGTCGACGATTCCTGATTCGGAGTTAAGAGGGATTGCTGAGATCACACAATTAGAAACGGTCAAGCAAGGACACACGATCGTGCGTAAAGGTGAAGCAATAACCTCCCTGTATATGATTAGTAGTGGAAGTGTAGAAATACGCAGTAAAGGGAAACATGCGGTCCTTCGGGAAGGTGATTTTTTCGGGGAAACGGAATTGCTGACCGATTTGCCGGCATTTTATCAAGCAAAAGTGCTTGAAGATTGTGAACTATTAATACTGGACCAGTCGTTCTTTCAATCGATATTAGCTTACTATACGCCTGTGAAGCATCAATTATTGACTATGTTAAGTATTCGGAATCCAGCGTTATTGAAGTCCGTTGTTGTACCCTATAATCCAGGAGAATTGCAACATTCAGAACAAGAAAAGCAAGATCAACTGCCACAAGCCAAAGACAAGTGGATTACATACTTACTGTGGTTAGGTTGTGGATTTGTTGGATTATCAATCCTAGCCTTTTTTGTTTCGAATCTTGGGATACGAATCGCTGTTTTGCTTATGGGGGGCTTGTTTGGACCTGTTACGTTCGTGGCTTATGTACGAAATCAACAAATCCTCGGGTTTCGCGGTTATCGCTTAGCGATGATCTTTGTATTGACTGGACTTGTGGCGATTCCGGCTGCTTTTGCTTTGGAACGATTATGGATGGTTGTTCCATCTGTTGCTCCGCCCTTTCTAGGTTCTTTCTATAACCCGATAATCGTAGCGATTGTAGAGGAATGCTGTAAGCTACTCGTTTTCTTCATTCTTTTGCGTAGTCATCAGGTTCGATTTCTGATGGATGCGATTGTGTTTGGCGCTGCGGCAGGCATGGGGTTTGCAGCGATCGAGAGCATATTGTATGGCTGGACAAATTTACAAACTGATTCTTCATTATCAATGCTCGTAGTCTTGTGGGTACGTACGTTATTTTCTCCATTTGGACACGGTACGTGGACTGCGATTACTGCGGTTGGACTTTGGATGGGTTTAGCAAAACATACGACACTACATATTCAGCAACGTAATCAATGGGCAAAATTAGGGATGTTTCTCGGTTTATTCGCTGTCTCCATAGGCCTACACACGTTGTGGAATTATTCGTACGCATCAGGAAGTCTTAGACTACTTGCAATGGGAGCTATTGGGGCTATTGGTATTGGTTTATTACTGGGGCTTATTCGACGTGGACGACAGCTTGAATTTGGCACATTACGTGCTTTGAATCCAGAAGATACGCGAGTCGGAGGCTCATCGAGTCGCGCAGATTTGGTTTGTAATGGGTGTGGCACGTATTCTCCACCGAATAGCAGATATTGCACACGATGTGGACAAGCTTTGCGTATTCGAGCCGTGGGAAGATGATAATCAAACTGCGTCGAACATATTTCTAAGTGCATCAATGTTACACACGAGTATTTTCTTCTGATCAATACGAATGAATTGCTCTTGTTGTAATTCAAGCAATGATTTGGTCACTGTCTCCCGCGCAGTTCCCGTCATATCTGCCATCTGCTGATGCGTTAGTTTCACATTGATTAAAATACCTTCAGAAGATGGCAGACCATATTGTTCAGATAATCGTATCAACATGTGGGCAATGCGCGTTCGTACATCGAGTATGGTCAATTCCGTTATCAATTTATTGGCATCACGTAGACGATCCAAGGTTGTTTCCAATATGCCGATCATGATTTCAGGCTTGCTTTTTAATAAGGGAATGAAATCGCGTTTTTTTAATATGCATAAGGTGGATTTCTCGATCGTTCTTGCAGAAGCAGACCGAACTCTTTCATTTTGCAACAAAGCCATCTCTCCAAAGAAATCGCCTTCTCTAAAAATAGAAAAGATCACGTCCCTAGAGTTGTTATTTTGATAGATTTGAATAACCCCTGATATAACCAAAAAGAGTTCATCCCCTTCATCGCCTTCAAAGAAGATGGATTCACCCTTTTTATAAACGCGCGTACTACATAACTTAGAAATCTCAGYGATATGTTCATCATCAAGATGCTCGAAGAATGGGAAATCTCGTAAGAAATGTGTGTTCATCTGCAGAACTCCTCCAGTATCACAGTCAATACTAGCCTAGCAGAACAGTGAACAACACTCAAGTCATGTGGAGTGCGTGGGAGTAATATATCGTGAGGATCTGATTTAATAGTTTTATTGATAGAGGGATTGTACAGTCTGATTCAAGCGACCAAACGAAAAGCTAGAGGATTCAGGTCTACAACTAACTTTATATGCATGGCTTATGTTACCGTAAATAAGCTAATCATCGAAGTTAAGCCCCATTAATAAAGAAAAAGAACCCAATCTGCGTGGAGCCACAACCCGCTCATCTCGCCGACTCGATTCCCTTGTTCACATTTAAAGTTGCTCCGAGTTTGCCTAAAGGCAAACCTTTGAAAACTAATGTGAATCTAGAAATCTATGAATAACGCTCTATCTCTGTAGTTTCATAGCATAAGGCGAAGAGCCAACTTTTTTTTTCCCAAAAGCGTCTATTATGTAATGCCATACTGGTAGCAATAATTCTTCGGGTTTCGATTATACAGTAGTATAAGGGGGGGAATTGGAAGAATACTGCCGGAGTAAAGGTCTCAACCGGCGTTCAAGAGTCTTCTACCTAGTCAGGAAAATGGAGAGCCCTTCACATGGAGGCTCTCTTTTTGTCTAAGTTTGTCATTCTGCCGTCATTGGGGTTCTATATAGTATCTTTTAGTAGGATATAAACAGTATTCCAAGGAGGATATAGTATGCGTATCAGATTTCAAGCGCAGGAAAAGCGTATGCGACATCAGGGTTCGCTGGAGGAACGGGTATTTCAAATGATCCTTATCTGAACGCAACCGCGGATCACGTTCTAAATTCAAAAAAAGAATATCCATTCGTAAAAACCTACCCATTGGGTAGACGTAACTCTAGTAAAAGCAATATAATATTAAATGGTGTAATATAATGGAAAAAATAGTGAGCATTAAAGGAGAATAAGATGAGGAAATTAGGAAGAAAAGTAACGGTAGTTCTGTTGGCGATGATGATGTTGTTAAGTACTACGCAGCAAATGTCTATATTCGGAGTTTACAAGGCATCAGCTGCTCCACTATTTGCTGGTGGGTCTGGAACTTCTCAATCTGATCCATATCAAATTTCCAACGCTGATCAATTGAACGCTGTTCGATATTATTTAGGTGCTGGTATCTACTTTAAATTGACTAATGATATCGATTTAAGCAGCTATAAACCGAACGACGGAGGGGGAGGTTGGACTCCGATCGGAGGAGACGCCAACAATTCCTTTAAGGGAACCTTTAATGGGAATGGAAAGACGATTAGTAACTTGTATATTAATAGACCTGCTGCAGAAAATCAGGGATTATTTGGATATACAGAGACAACAGCATCGATAAGTGACGTAAGTCTTACTAATGTAAATGTTACAGGAGGATCCTATACAGCTAGTCTAGTCGGTTACAATCAAGGTACTGTGAACAAAGTTTCCGTTTCTGGTGTAGTTTATGGTTCTTCAAGTACCGGAGGATTGGTTGGTGTAAGCTACATTGGTAAGATTATACATAGTAACGCTAATGTCAGTGTAAGCGGCACTGGAAATTCTATAGGCGGTTTGATTGGGATTGCTAATAATCAAGGGACAGTTGATAATAACTACGCTGTCGGTAATGTAACTGGGATAATGTATGTAGGTGGTCTGATCGGAGTAGGTACTTCTAATTCAATAAATAATAATTACGCTGTCGGCAATGTGTCCGGGGAAGGGTATATAGGCGGCCTGATCGGTTACTCTGGGAATAATACTTCATTAGATAAAAACTATGCTACAGGCAACGTGACTGGGGAATATCAGATAGGAGGATTAATTGGATATAGTAGTGATGAAGTTGTTTCAAACAGTTTCGCACTAGGAAATGTTACTGGTGACAGGTATGTAGGTGGTTTGATCGGATTCAATCTAAACACAATGTTTAATAATAATTATGCGACAGGCAAAGTAACTGGCAACCTTTTTAAAGGTGGATTGATTAGTTATGGTTCTAATGTAAGCAATGGTTTCTACAATAAGGAGACAACAGGTCAATCTGATAATACTGGTAAAGGCGTGCCAAAAACAACCATAGAAATGCAGCAAAAAACAACA